>BQJX01000053.1 GCA_021604925.1 Gemmatimonadota bacterium | reverse complement strand
AGCGCGAGCACAGCGGCCCGCCTGGGACGGCTCGACCCTGCAGGACCCTCGGAACTTCGAGCTCGTTGCGTTGCCATCTTGCCTCCTCCGGGTGTGGTCTGCCGTCCTAGAGCTCCAGGATCAGCGTGAAACGGTGTGTTTCGTTCAAGTGCTCGTGGCCGGTCCACGCGTAGTCGAAACGGTAGGCCGTCTCCTGCAGTGTTCCGCGCAGCCCGAATCCGAACGCAAGTCCCAGTTCCGAATCCTCCTGGAACAGCGTCTGGTACCCGCCGCGCAGCGAGAGCATCTCCTTCCAGGACCACTCCACGCCGGTGTTCATGCTCTGGGCGTTGTCGTTCGGGTGCAGGGCGTCGACCGCGAACAGGAGCACGCTGCGGTTGTTGAACCGGTACGGCATGCTCACGCCGAAGCGCGCCAGGATGGGAACCGGGAACTGTCCGGTGAGCTGCTCGCCGGGAAGGGCGCCGTTGTCGCCGTAGACGCCCGGGCTGTTGTCGTACTGGAACGCAAGGTCCCGTCCGGAAAACTGCGAGTGGGTTCCCATGTTCGACACGGAGGAACCTATGGTGAGTCCTCTGCGCCCCACGCGGTATACCGTGCCGGCGCTGAAGGACTGGAAACTCTGCGAGCTGTTCCAGATTCGCTCCCGCGCATAGGTCCACTGCACGCCCGCCGCGAACCGGTCGGTGACCTGGCGGCCATACCCGAACCCGAGCGCGAAGTCCCGCACGGTGAACCGTTCTCCGGTTCCCAAAGGCTGTGACACCGTCCGCACCGCAATCTCACCGGAGTTCAGGCTCGTCACGCTTGCGAACAGCGTGCCGAACGTGCCGACCGGGGTCGCCGCCGAGACATAGTCGTAGAGGATGTCCGTGAACCAGGCGCCATGCGAGAACTGGATGGAGGGTCGAGTGAGCGTCCCGATGGCACCCGGATTGAAGTAGACCGCCTCGATCCCGAAGGCTGACGCCGAGCCCGTGTTGCCCATGCCGGCGTTGCGGGCGCTCGGCTCGATTCCAAGAAACTGCCCCACGGATGTCCCCACCTTGCTCTGGCCCCGGGCGGTGCCCGCGACGACCAGCGAGAGGATGAGAACGGCGATGCGCGTGGACTTCACGAAACGGATCTCCTTCATTTGATCACCGCGAACTTTCCGGTCTTCTCGCCGGCGGCGCCGCCATCGACATGGTAGACGTAGAGTCCCGGCGCGATGTCCAGGTTGTCCTTGGAGCGAAGGTCCCACTCCACGTAGCCCTCGTTCGAGCCGTCGTGCGCGAGTGTCCGCACCAGTGCGCCCTGCACCGTGTAGATGCGGATCGTGGCGCTGCGGGGGAGACCGCGGAACTCGAGCCGGCGCTCGCCGCGGCCGGACACCGCGAACCGTTCCGCCTCGAAGCTGGCGGATCCCACGTACGGATTGGGCACCACGTAGGGCGTGAACTGCGTCCGTTCGGTGTCGGACGCGATGGTCTGCGCCGACGCCACGAAGCGGTACACGTCATCGGAAGCCAAGGGCCGGTTCAGGACGAGCTCGAACACGTCGCCGGCGGCCGGGGGTGACGCGGGAGCGGTGGTGCCCGGCTCGAACGCGACGAGCCAGGTGATGCGCGCCGTGTCGGGCTCCGCGTACGTGATGATGTTGAGCCGGTCACTGAGGAGGCTCAAGGTGCCGTCCCCGTCGTTGTCCCTGAACTGGAAGTCAAGGGGCTGGTCGCCGCCGGGGCTGTGGGCGATCACCTGGAACTTCGCGGGCTTCGCGCCGAAGCCGACCCCTCCCGAGATCGACGTGTCCACGACGGTGTCGGAGAAGACGATCGAGATGTCATCCGGGAATCCCGGGCGTCGCCGGTTGATCGGCAGGATGAGAATCCCGGGCACCGGATAGGAAATCGTCAACCGGGCGTCCGTGGTGCTTGCCGTCGTGAAGCCGGTGCGGTCCGCGTCGATCTCCACGGCCTGCTGGGTCATCACGATCGGAAGGATCCCCGATCCCACGGGCCCGACGCCCTTGCCGGCAAGGTCGGTTCCGGCATCGAACAGGGTCTCCCCGGACGTCGCATCCCGCAGGGCGTACGTGGCGGCGCGGAGGCTCTCCGGGGGAGACGCGAACGTGATCTCGAACGCGTGACCATCCGGCACGATCTCGGAGTTCAGGACCTCGATGGCCACCGTTCCCAGGCCCCGTCCCGCCACATGCTCGGCGGCGCTGACGCTGGCCGGAACATAACCGGCGACCCGTGGATTCGGACGCACCGCCACCACGTTCGTGGGGAGGACGGTTCCGCCGCGGGCGGTTCGCGACACGGTGATGGAGTTCTCCGAAGGGTAGAAGTCCAGCCGGTCGGATCCGTGGTCGTACGCCGTTACGGCGTAGTAGTACAGCTGTCCGTTCGTTGCGCCGTGGTCCGTCCACGTGTGGGTAATCCCGCTGTCCGTGCCGAGGAAGTACGAGACCCCCTCCACGGACTGCGTGGAGAAGCCGCTCCGCCCGTTCACCAGGTCGAACTGCGCCCGGGGGCGACCATTGCCGATCGGGCCGGACCCGGTGCCCGTGGTGATCACCTGGGGATCCCGGAACTCCGGGTCCGTGGCCCGGTACACCCGGTAGCCCTCGAAGTCGAACTCCCCGGTCACGGGATCCGCACTCCGCTCCGCCACATCGTCCCAGGTCAGGCGAACAAACCCGTCGCCCGCTTCCGCGGTCACGGTGGGCCGCTTGGGCGGGACCGCGAACCGGTAGTTCGCGTCGTAGATCTGCTGCACGGTCCGCACGGTTCCACGCAGCTCGTTGAGGTCGGCGCCATAGGCCAACGCGAGGCTGAAGCGCTCCCGCTGTCCGGCCTTCAGGGAGAAGGGGCCCGACGCGAACAGGAACCCGATGTTGTAGTTCGTCTGCACGGCGTCATCGTAGCGATCCGCCGAGTCCGGATCCGTGAACTTCGCGAAGAGTGTCTCCGGCCACTTCTTCTGGTTCGTGAAGAAGAGGATGTCGTCGACTTCGGAACTCGGGTTCCCCTGGCCCGGGCGGATCCGGTTCATCTTGAAACCCGTCAGGCCGATCTGATCCGACTCGTTCAGATCCGTCCGGTCGAAGTTGGGCTCTCCATCGGTGGGTTCCAGATCCCCTTCGCCCACGTCACCGGTCTCGAAGACGCCGTCGGCACCCGTGTCATGCAACTCCGCCACCCAGTCCAGATCCTCGTCGCCCGTCCACCACTTCTCGAGGCGGTAGGCCGGGCGATCCTCGAGGGGCCCGTTGGTGATCTCGAACCGGGCGACGTCGTAGTTCGCAGCGAGGTACGCGTCGATTGCCGGCTTCCCGATGAGCAGCATGCCCGGCCCGCCGTCCCGTCGCTCATCGGTGATGCCGTCGTCGTCGTTGTCCAGGGCATCCGTGGAGTTCCCGGGGGTCTCGAGGTACGCGTAGCCGAGGTAGCCGGTCAGACCGCAGTTGCTGGTCAGGTCCTTGCCGTGCCCGCCCTCATCCCAGGTGTAGACCAGGTTGATTACCTGATCGTCGAAGGTCCGATCGAAGAACGCGTTGTCGTCGTCGGACTCGTAGATCCCTTCGCACGAGAGTGCCGATCCGCCGACACCGGAATCCATGTAGAGGCCGAAGATCATCTCGTCGTAGTCGGTGGTTCCCTCGTTCGTGATGTCGTAGAGCCAGAAGATCACGTTCCGCGCCTGGGGGTTCGACCACTGGAAACCGCGGACCTCGACGCGAAGCCCAAGCCCGCGGCGCGAGAGGTCACGGCTGTCGGGATCGAAGTCCCAGGCGTCGTAGTAGTCGTCGTCGAGGACCATGTAGCTCTCCTGGTCCGCCACGATCTGCTTCCCGAAGAAGCCGTTCCAGGAGCCGGGCCAGCCCGGATCATCCGGATCGGAACGCTTGTCCGGCCACGAATCCGGCCACGTCCGCGGATCGTTGCTGATGGCCGGGGACCGCGCCGGGTTGCGCACGGGATCCGCCTGCGCGAAGCCGGGGCGCGGCTCGAAGCGCATGTCGCGATTGTGGAGCGGGCTCGTGCCCTGCCGCTCCCGGAAGCCGGTTTCCATGATGTACGCTTCCACGCCGTTGTTCTGCTGGATCCTGGTCAGCACGAACGGGGTGATGCCGTCGCCGTAGTTCATGCCCGAGCCCTTCGGGACCTCGACGGAGTGGAAGACGCTGGGGTCCACGTTGGCCGGGTCCTCGGGAAAGTCCCCGACCATCCCGTAGTTCCAGAACAGCGTGCGGATGTTGCTGGCGTCGTGGATCCCGGCCCGCTCGGCGTCGCCCTGTCCGCGCTCCGATTGCGGAATCACGGGCTGCAGTTCGTCGCCATCCGCCGGTCCGAAAGCGCCGGCCACGAGGGCAGCGCCCAGGATCCCGACGACAGCGGCGTGTCCGTTCCGTCCGAGGACGAGCATCAGAATACCTCCGAGCCGAAGCGAACTCCGACCTCAAGCCGTCGCGGCGGGTAGAAGCGCGTGGGATCGGCCAGGGCAACCCGATCCGCTTCCGAGAAGCGCGAATAGTAGGGACTGCCGGTGCTCGGATACACGGGCCCGTTGAAGAAACGCGTGTCGAACACATTGAACGCCCGCCCGAAGAGACGGGCCCCCACGCCGCGCCAGGTTCCAATGGCCCGTTCCGCCCTCAAGTCCAGGACCAGGCTGGCCGGCTTCCGTCCCGAGTTCGCATCCAGGCCGGCTCCGAAGCCGGCCTCCAGGATCGGAGTGTAGGGCTGGCCGCTCGAGGCCCGCAGGATCGCGCTGCCACTGTAGACGGCCGCGTTCACGGCCACGGTGGCGTTGAACGTGTGTCGTTGATCCCAGTTGAACGGCACCAGACGCGGACGGGGGTCCTCGCCGGCCTCCGCCCGGGTGGCCGTTTCCCGCGGGTCGCTGGAGTTGCCAATGGCATCCTGCCACGTGTAGTCCAGCGACACGTTGAACGGACCCAGCTCCTTGTGGTCCAGCGACAACGTGAAACCGAAGACATTGCCGAAGTCCGCGTTGGCGAGGCGTGCGTACTCCGCGTCGTTGTACGTCGAAATGAACTCGACGCCGAGCAGGTCGCGGATATCCTTGTAGAACGTCGTGAACTCGACCCCGATGTGGCGGGATGGCGAGTGCTTCACTCCGATCTCGTACTGCACTGTTTTCTCCGGTCGGACATCCGGATTGCCGAAGACCCCGAACCGGGAGATCCCGGCCTGGAGATTCGCCAGGACCGAATAGTCCGCGTTCGAGAAGATCTCGCCGATCGGCGGGAACTGGTAGAAGTGACCGAAGGCGAAGTGAACCGCCGTCTGTCCGGAGATCGGATAGGCCAGCCCGATCCGGGGCGCCACCACGACCTTGGCGGACGTGGCGACCGGCACCGACCGGGGCGCGCCCGAGATGGCGTTCGCGGGATTGGCCAGATCGGAGGGGACCTTCGAGCGGGCGTTGAAGTAGTCCGCGCGGACCCCCGCGCGGACCGTCAGGTCTTCCAACTCCATCTGGTCCTGGGCGAACATGGCCGCGATGCGCGGCCGGTACGTCCGCGGTCCTGGGAAGTCCGGGGGATTGTCCACGTGGCGGATCAGCGTCTCCACGCCATTCTGGGTGGCGTAGGACAGGTGTCCGGGAGTCCCGAACTCGACTCCCGTCACGTGGAATTCGCCGCCCACCTTTCCGTGGTGGCTCGGCGTCACCTGGCTCGCCAGCGCGGCCTTGAAGACGTAGTCCTCCGTTCCCTGGCGGAACCGCGAGAACTCCACTCCCTGCACGACGGCCCCGAGTTCGTACTCGGAGTCCCCGATCGCCGGACCGGCTTCGTCGTACCTCGCATCGAACACGTCCTCGTACCGGAAGTCCTGGTAATCGAAGTGGTTCTGGCGAACCGTCAGGTCCAGAAACGTGGAGCTGTTGACCTCGTAGTTCGCGTCGAGCCCGTGCGAGATCGAGAACGTCTCCTGCGTCGACAGGCCGTCCGGGTTCAGTCGGTAGGCGAAATCGGTTCGCCGCCCCTCGATCCAATTGAACAGGGCCTGGTAGTTCAGCTTGAGGCCGTCGAGGGACGTGTTCGTGAGCTTTGCCACCCCCGACCACTCGCGCGTGTAGCCGAGCGGGACGGACTCCCCGTCCCCGGTCCCCTCGAACTCCTTGGTTTGGAAATCCCCGCGATCCTCGGGAAGGAACTCCCGCGTGGCCCGCACGTAGTCGTCGAATTCGTAGCGCCGACCGCTGACCAGGAAGACGGTTTCAGGCACGGGGAGCGGACCACTTGCATTCACCTGGAAGTTCCGGGTCCCGCCGGGCTGGAACTCGTCCTCCGTGAGACGTCGCGTGCCGTCGCCGAACACGAAGTCCCCGGTGAGAATCTCGGCGCCCCACTCGAAGGTCTCGCCGCCCTGGCGCAGGACGGCGTTGACGACCCCGCTCATGGCCTGCCCGTACTCCGCGTCGAACGTCCCACTGATCACCTGGACCTCCTGGAGGAGCGACCGGTCGAGGCTCAGGGACGACTTGTTGTCGAAGGCGTTGTTCACGCTGACGCCGTCCACCTGGTACTGCACCTCTCCCAGGCGTCCTCCCCGGAAGTGTCCGTCCACAACGCCGGCCTGGAGATTGACGAGGTCGTTGAGATCCTGCACCGGCAACTGCTCGATCTCACTCCGCATCAGCGCCGCTTGGGTGCTGGTGAGATTGAGGCTCACCGGGGACCGTTTCGCCGTGACCACGATCTCCTCGGTGGGAGCGTTCGTCGCGGTGAGGTCGAAACTGAGGCGCGTGGTCTGATCCGAGGAAACGACCACGTCCTGCATCCGCAGCGAGTCGAAACCCGGCGGTGCCACGGTCACTTCGTAGACACCGGGTGGAATGTTCAGGATCGTGAAGCGACCGGCCTCGTCCGTCACGCCATCCAACGATGTCCCGGCGATCCGGACCACCGCCGCCGCCACGCCGCCGCCGGCCGAGTCCAGGACGAGTCCGGCGAGTTTCCCGGTGGTTCCCGCCTGGGCCGGAGCCACCCCCATCAGGGGCGGCAGGCCCAGCGCGAGCAGAATCGCGACCAGGCGCACGGCGCCGGCCCCTCTTCCGTTTGAATCCCCACGATTCCTTCTGAACATTCCGTCTCCGTCTATTTCAGCAGAACCAGCTTGCCGTACGGCGATGCCTGCTCCACGTGAGTTTCGGGATCCACGAGCTTGAGTCGATAGAGATAGACGCCGGCACTTCGTCCCGCTCCATCGAACGCCGCCTCGATGGATCCGGGATTGAGGGTCCCAAGCGGTGTTCTCTGCACGAGCCGGCCCGTCACGTCGAACACCTCCAGCGTCACGTCGCGCCGTTGAGGCAGCGAGAACTGGATGACAGGCTGCGTCGACGGGTTGGGGTAGGCCAGGATGTTCGGGACGGACCGGGACGACGCGACCTCGCCCACGCTGACCGGGAACGGCGCCAGGTATCCGTTCACGGGGCAGCATTCGGCTTCGTACTCGCGATACCACCAGGTCCGCGTGCCGTAGCTGTCCGTGACCGGAATGAAGGAGTCCCCGTCGAGGTGGTTGATCCCCAGGAAGAGCCGTCCGTCCCCGAGGTCCAGGGGATAGCCCATTCCGGTGAGATCGATGGCCAGCTCCGCCGTGTACCCCGTGTCCTTGTTGAGGCCGAGCGTGTCGACCGTGGTACCGGCTTTCAGGTTCAGAGCCACCTGGGCGAAGCCACCCGTGATCAGCGTGCCCAGGTAGTCCTGGGCGAGCGCCTCTCCGAACTGGTCCACCTGGAAGGAGATCCGTCGGGCCAGGAGCTGGCCGTCGTTGTCCGGAAGGTCGTACTCGTTGAGGAGGACGAGGAACCCATCCCAGCGATTGATGTCCGGATGGAACTGCACGACCAGGTCCCGCACGTCGAAGCCGAGGTAGAGCATCTCGTCCGCGTGGTAGATCTTCACCGTGGCGTCTCCGGGATCCACCACGAAGGCTTCTCCCCCCTGGACGAGCGGCTGGAACTGGCCGGCGCGGCTGGGGCCGACGCCTTCGTACGTCTGGCGTAGCGCGGCGTCGCCGTAGCGGATATCGAACGTGTGGACGTCGGGATTGCTCCACACCGGATCCGAGAGATCGCCGTC
The DNA here is from genome assembly GCA_021604925.1 of Gemmatimonadota bacterium. Lineage (GTDB taxonomy): Bacteria > ARS69 > ARS69 > ARS69 > ARS69 > BQJX01. The sequence goes on along the minus strand of BQJX01000053.1, from coordinate 1,862 downwards.
AATGGTCGGCGCGGTGGGGATCTGGGCGATCACGAGTTCGGGACCCAGGACCGGTACGGCACCCGAGGAGGTGGTCACGTCGGGTCGCACGTGGATGCGGACCTCGTTGTACCACATGGCGTTCCCCCACGGGGACTGCCACCACACGCGATTCGTCGTGAACTTCGCCGCGTTGAAGGGCCAGAACCAGTCCGAGTCGTAGAGGGAGATGTTCCACTCGACGATGTCGCCGGCGGGCTGCGTGACGTTGTAGCCCATGGCGGCCAGGTTGAAGCGCATCTCGACGACGTAGCCGGAGTCGACCACGGAGTCGTCGTTCGAAAGGCCGTTCACGACGGTGACGGCGTCCCAGTTCGCGATCTGCTCCGCCGTGCGCGGCGATCCCGGAGGCCACTCCGCCCATCTCCCGACGAACGCGGGGGCCTTTCCTGCCGGCTGCGGATCGGGAGTGAGGCTGTCGGGAGACCACCACGAGTAGAAGTACTCGTTGGGCGGTTTCGGCGCGTTCGGGCTGAGGTGGTCCTTCAGCGCCATGAGGATTCCGTCGAACCGGTTGAACTCCGCCGAGCCACCGACGGATGAGTCACTGACGGCCATTCCGAGGTACAGCTGGTCGCCGACGGTCAGGAACTTCATGACGGCGGATGAGGAATCCGACGGGATGAACTGACCCGCTTCCACCTTCCATCCGCTTCCCGGAATTCCGGCGCTCTTTCCGTACTCGATGACCATCGATTCGGCCTGGGCCCATTCCGGTTCGTTCAGGTTCCCGTCCAGCGTGATCGGTCCCGTTGCGGACCGTGCCCAGATCGCGTCGAACCGATCGGCTTGGGCGGGGGGAGGACTCGAAATGTACGCTGCGCAGAGCAGCAGAGGTGCCAGCGATTTCCAGCTCATGATGTGGGCCTCCTGTTTCGTTGGGTGTCCCCAGTCGTTTTCGTCTCGGGAGTGTCGACGCGTTCCTGCTCCGGACGGGCGCCGCACGACTGGCGGACGGTCAGGCGCGCGGGAAGAACTTCGTGGGCGGCAGGCAGCTCGTTGGTCGTCGTCAGGGAGTCCGTCAGCAGGGTGGTCGCCCGCATGCCGAGTTCGTGGGCATCCACCCGGACAGTGGTCAGCGGGGGAGTGACGTACCGGGCCAGGGCGATATCGTCGAAGCCGATCACCGCGACATCGTCCGGAACGTTTCGCCCCGAGGCCAGCAGGCCGCTGACGAGGCCGATGGCCATGGAGTCATTCGCGGCGAACACGGCGGTGGGGTCCTTCCTTCCCCTGGGAAACACGAGGCCGGCTTCGTAGCCGGACGCCTCGGTGAAGTTCCCGTGGAGTTCCCAGGCCGGATCCGGAGTAATCCCCTCGTCCTCCAGGGCCTGCCGGTAGCCGCGCCGTCGCTCTTCCGCGTCCATGTTTCCGTTGGGCCCGCAGACCAGCGCGATTCGTCGGTGTCCCAGTTGAGCGAGATGCGAGACGGCGGCGCGTGCACCGTCGTAGTTCGCGATCGACACGGCGCTGGTTCCGTTCAGCGCCAGGCGGGAGTTGAGCAGAACCGTGGGGAAGCTGCGCGCGATTCGCTGCACGACTCCACCGGAGTCGTGGTACGGCGCCATGACGATGAGGCCGTCCACGCGACCGCGCATGGACCGCGCGGCCGCCAGGAGCGCTTCGTTGTCCGCGTGCGAGCTCGAGATCAGGATCTGCAACTGGCCGTTCCGGGCCGCCTCATCGACTCCGCGAATGATCTCGGAGTAGAACTCGCCGTAGAGGTCGGGAAGGAGGACGCCGATCGAGTGGGTTCGGCGCGTGCTGAGGCTTCTTGCCGCGCCGTTCGGCCAGTAGTCGAGCGCGGCGGCCGACGCCCACAC
>BQJX01000052.1 GCA_021604925.1 Gemmatimonadota bacterium | reverse complement strand
CGGGCGAGGTCCCGCGCGTTGGACAGGAGAAGGGTCCACTTTCCGGGACACGAAGCCGGCTTGGCCGTGGACAGCGTCCACGAGTACGCGCCCTCGGCAATGCCGTCCACCGCGGCCGCCACGTTGGCCTCCAGCGCCGCCCCGCGACCCAGCTCCGTTCCGCCCAGGATCGAAACGGTGTCCACGCGGCGGAACACGGGATCGGCCACCGCCGACGCGAACTCCTTGCGAAGCGCCGCGGGCGTGGCCTCGGCGCCGGCCGGAAGCCCCATGAGCAGGATGCGCGGATACGCTTCGAAACCGACGGAGTGGATCAGCAGCCGCTGCCCCGGCTCGGCCCGGAAGTCGCCCAGGTCCAGCGCCCGCGCCGCGGCCGTGGCCACCCCGGGGCCGATCTTGCGGAGGCGCGCATGCAGGTCCGCGGCGGGAAGGGCCAGGGGCACCAGAAGAAGATCCGCCCCGGCCGCCTCATCGGTTCCGGCGAGATGAGCGAGGAACGCGGGCATTTCCGTCTCCTATTTCGGGTTGGAAGCGGAAGACTCCGCGGTGGCGGCCTGCGACTCGAGCCAACGCTCGGCGTCGATCGCCGCCTGGCAGCCGGTGCCGGCCGCGGTGATCGCCTGCCGGTAGACGTGATCCGCCACGTCGCCGCACGCAAAGACGCCCGGCACGTTGGTGGCCGTGCCGCTCTTGGGCAGGGCGATGTACCCGTTCTCGTCCAGGTCCACCTGCCCCTTCACGAGCGACGTGTTCGGGACGTGCCCGATCGCGATGAAGAGGCCGTGGATCGCCAGCTCTCGCTGGTCGCCGGTCTGGGTGTCCTTCAGCGTGACGCCGCGCACGGACCCTTGCTCATCCGCCAGGATCTCCGACACGACGGTGTTCCAGTGGACCTGGATCTTCTCGTTGGACAGCGCGCGATCCTGCATGATCTTGGAACCGCGCAACTCGTCGCGACGATGCAGCAGATGCACCGTGGACGCGAACTTGGTGAGGAACGTGGCCTCTTCCAGCGCGGAGTCGCCACCGCCCACGACCGCGATCTCCTGATCCCGATAGAAGAAGCCGTCGCACGTGGCGCACGTGGACAGCCCGTGTCCCACCAGCTCCTTTTCGTTCGGCAGGCCCGGCATTCTCGGCGTGGCCCCCGTGGAGAGAATCAGTGCGTCGCACGTGAGCTCGCCGTCCTCGAACACGACGCGGATCGGCTTGGATTCCAGATCCAGCCGCTGGACGTCGCCGCGGATGAACCGCGCACCGAAGCGCTCCGCCTGCGCCCGGAAACGCTGCATGAGATCCGGGCCCATGACGCCCTCGGGAAATCCCGGAAAGTTCTCCACGTCGGTCGTGGTCGTGAGCTGGCCACCCGCCTGCATGCCCTCGATGACGACCGGTTTCAGATTTGCGCGCGCGCTGTAGATGGCGGCGGTGAGGCCTGCCGGGCCCGATCCGATGATGGCGACTTCTACGTGTTCCATGCCGAACCTGCTCCTTCGTGGACGCCCGCGACCCGCAAAGCGCTCAGGGTATCAGCCGCCGTCACTCCCGACAACGACCTGCTGGAAACTGGGATGACCCGAGGCCCTGCGGCGGTTCCGGGACGCTCTCCTGCCGGGCGAGACCGCCCGAGGAGCGTCCTAGCCGTCGGCGCTCTCGTCGCCGTCGTCCCCGATCGCCTCGACCGGGCAGCTTTCCTTGGCCTCCTCGCAGAGGGCCCGTTCCTCGTCCGATTCCGGCTGCTTGTACACGTAGGAGAAGCCCTCGTCCTCGTTGCGCTCGAAGTTCTCGCCGGCGACTTCGCGGCAGAGATCGCAGTCGATGCACTCCTGATCCACGTAGAACTTGCCGGGCACACTCCCCGCGACCTTGGTTTCCTTATCCGCCATCGACCTTCGATTCCTCCCAGGCTCTCGGAACGAGCCCTTGGCGTTTCCGCCGTTCATCGATCCCGTTCAGGAGATCATCCCACCATGACCGTGGAATGGCCACGCTGCCGACGCCCAGACCACTCATCCGGGGGCCGTGAAAGTCCGAGCCGCCGGTCTTCAGGAGGCCGTGGGTTCTCGCGAACTCGTCGAACGCCCTCTCCGACTTCCGCCCGTGCAGGCTGTGGCGGACTTCTACGCCGTCCACCCCCATCTGCACCAGGGGTTCCAGCTCTTCCGGCCCACCCAGGATACCGGGATGGGCCACCACGATCACGCCGCCGGCGCCGTGGACCACCCGAATCGCCTCTTCCGGCGTCAGATTCGCCTTCTCCACGCAGGCGGGCTTTCCATCCGCAAGATACACGTCAAAGGCTTCCCGGATGGTGGACACGTGGCCCGCCTCCACCAGGGCCCGCGCCACGTGCGGCCGGCCGATGGTGGCTCCGCCGGCGATCGCGTGCACGCTCTCCATGGTCACCGGCGCTCCCAGCTCGGTGAGCCGCTCCGCGATGGCCTCCGCCCGGCGGAGACGCGCCGAGCTGGCGCCATCCAGGATCGCCAGCAGCCCGGCGTTGGTGGGCTCGAATCCGTACGCCAGCAGATGAAGATCCACGCCGCTCCACCATGCGGACAGTTCCACGCCCGGGAGCACCACCAGCCCCTGCTCGCGCCCGGTCCGGTGCGCTTCTTCCCAGCCCCGGATGTCGTCGTGGTCCGTGAGCGCCAGGGCGCCCAGGCCGGCCCCCACCGCCGCCTGCACGAGCTTGGACGGCGTCCAGTCCCCATCCGAGTAGGCGGAGTGCATGTGAAGATCGGCGAAGTCCAAGAGCTCTCCCGGGAGGTACGCTTCCACGGTCGGGAATGGAGTGGTACGGTTGCCCGGCGCTGGCGTTGTTTCTATAATGGAAGCGCGATGCGGGGGTCCGACCCGATAGCGCTGCCCCGGGGCGGCTGCTGAAATATAGGTGCGCACCCCCGCCCAGGCAAGCGTCGCTGACCACCGGCCCCTCGCACGGGAAATCCATGATCCTCTATCTGCTCATTGGCGCGCTGACATTCCTGCTTCTCGCGTCGGTCGTCCTTCTGTTTCGGTTCGGCACGCGAACCCGGGACGAGATCGCGGCGGCCGAGTCGCGCCTGTCCCGCCGGGTCTACCTGCTGCAGGGGCGACTGGCCGAGCTGGACGGCACGGTGACCCGTCTCGAGTTCGACCGGAGAAACGCGCGGGGCGAGATCCGGTTCGAACGGAGCATGCGACTCGTGGACGCGTTCGCGATCCACCCGCGCGTGCGCGAGGTGTTCGCCGCGTTCGGGCTGGCGGGCGAGGGGTGTTCCGGACCGTCCCCTCCCGAATCCAAGACGATCCAGGAAGCGTGCTCGGATGCGTCGCTGGATGTGCGGACCGTTCTGGGTGCGCTGGACCGGTTTCTCGCCGATCCGGACGGACCCATCGACGCGCGCGCGGCCTCGGCCCGACTGCACCGGATCGAGTCGCTGCCGCCCTCGCGCAACTGACGTCGGTCAGTTGCGGTCCGGGTTCCCCTCGGTCTCATCCCGATAGCGGTTCATCAGGAACTTCCGCTGTTCGCACTCGCGACATCGCTCCTCCAGCGTGCGCACCACGCCCTCCCACCGGACGCGCGGTGTTTCCGCCTGCAGCCACTCCAGCTTGTGGGGCACATCCACGGGAAACGATGCGGCCAGCGTATTGACGAGTTCCAGGCCTCCGTCCAACTCGGGCGCGCGAAACAGGCCGGGGAGAAGTTTTTCGTACACGCCGGGACAGCACCGCTCCAACAGCGCGCGAAGCTCCTGGAGCCGCTCGGCCGGCCGGTCCTCGAACACGGGCGGATCCTCGGGATCCGACACGGCCAGACTGGCGAGGCGAAACGGTTCCGTCCGGTCGAATTCCAGCAGGCGCACGACCCGCTCTCCCCGGACGACGAACTCGGACGATCCGTCGGGTTGCCATTCGTGGCCGACGATCCGCCCCGCGCACGCCGTGGGATAGAGGCACGGCCGACCGCAGCCGTCGACTTCGGGGCCGGGCCGGCGAACGGCCACGACTAGACGCTTTCCCTCCGCGAGGGAATGGGCCACCACGGCCCGCTGACGGTCGCCGGTCCCGCGCAACGGAAGATGCGTGTGGGGGAAGAGGACGACCGCCGGGACGGAGAACACGGCAAGGTGCTGGGGGTAGGGAGTCATGGGGGCCTCACGTTTGGCCGCAATCTACTCCCCGACCGCGGTTTCGACCAACCCTCTCGAAAGCGCGCTATAGTCGTCGCCATGCCCACTTCCCTGGATCCATCCCGCCTCCGCGAGGAGGCCGTCCGCCTGGGGTTCGAGCGCGTCGCGTTCGCGACGGCCGAGACCAGCCCGCACGAGGCCCATCTGAAGCGGTGGCTCGCCCAGGGCCGACACGGGGACATGGCCTGGATGGAGCGGACCGCCCAGGTGCGGGCCAATCCGGGCGCGCTGCTCCCGGGCGCCCGTTCCGTGGTCTCCCTGTTGACTCCCTACTACACCACCCCCGGGGACCGCGGGCAGCCGTGGGTGGGACGCGTCTCACGCTACGCCTGGGGTCGCGACTACCACAACGTCCTCGGGCGCCGGCTTCGCAAGTTGGCCCGGTTCGTCCGCGAGAGCGTTCCGGGAGCGGTGGCCGTTCCCGCGGTCGATTCCAAACCGATTCTCGAGAAGGACTGGGCGGAACGCGCCGGCCTGGGGTGGATCGGAAAACACACGAACCTGATCACCGAAGACGCCGGATCCTGGTTCTTCCTCTCGGAACTCATCACGAACGTGGAGTTCCCTCCCGCGGAGGCGCCGGGCAAGGAGCGTTGCGGATCATGCACGGCCTGCCTGGACGCCTGTCCGACCGGCGCCATCGTGGGTCCGTGGGAGGTGGACGCGCGACGTTGCATCTCCTACCTCACCATCGAACTGAAGACCGCCATCCCGCGGGAACTGCGTCCGCTGATGGGCGAGTGGATCTTCGGTTGCGACATCTGCCAGGACGTCTGTCCGTGGAACCGGTTTGCCGTGTCCGTGACGGAGCCCGCGTTCCAGCAGGATCAAGGTCGATTCGCGGGCGACCTCGAGAGTCTCCTCACGCTTTCGGAAGACGTGTTCCTGGCGCGCTACGAGGGCAGTCCCGTGCGCCGCGCCGGGCGCAACGCATTCGTGCGCAACGTGTGCGTGGCCCTTGGCAACCGGGGCGACCCCAAGTCGCTGCCGGCGTTGACCCGGGCGTTGCGGGACGAGTCCGCGTTGGTGCGCTCGCACGCGGCCTGGGCGATCGGCGAGATCGGCGGCGGCGGCGCTCGCGCATGTCTGCGGGAGTGCCGGGCGGCCGAGTCGGATCCGGACGTGCTCGCGGAGATCGAAGCGGCGCTGGCGACCGACTAGGTGGAACGGAATCGGGGCAGGACCTTTCGGCCCTGCCCCGCTGTTCCCAGGGAATCGCGAGCGTTCCCTACGAACAACCCATCGACTGCCCGCAGTTCAGGCACTTGTAGCAAGCGCCGTTGCGTACCGTCAGGTGTCCGCACATGTCGCAGAACGGCGCGTCCTTGCTGACCATCGTCAGCTGCTCGGTGACCGCTGTCTTCCGGGCGCTGCCGTTGCCATGGCCGTTGCCGTTCCCGTTGCCCTTGGTCGGAACGGCCGAGGGCGAGCCCGTCGCCGCGGAGCCCTCCGACACGCGGGCTGCCGGCGCCACCCGCGAGGCCTCCGCGGGCTTGGCGGGCGCAGCCGCCGGCTTGGCCGGGGCGGCGGTCGCGTTCTTGGGCGACGAAACGCCTTCCACCGTATCGTGGTCGGCCGTGGGCGGGACCTGCACCAGATCATGCCGGTCCAGGTACTCCATGGCGATCACCCGGAACACGTAGTCGATCACCGAGGTCGAGAAGCGGACGTTCGGGTGATCCGTGTGTCCGTGCGGCTCGAAACGCGTGAACGTGAACACGTCCACGAATTCCTCCAGGGGAACGCCGTACTGCAACCCGAGGCTCACCGCGATCGCGAAGCAGTTCATCATGCTCCGGAACGCCGCGCCCTCCTTGTGCATGTCGATGAAGATCTCACCGAGGCGGCCATCCTCCCATTCGCCCGTACGCAGGTAGACCTTGTGTCCGCCCACACGCGCTTCCTGCGTGAACCCACTGCGCTTCTTCGGCAGGCGAACGCGTTCCACCGGACGCGGCGAAACCACCGGCGCCGCCTTGCCCTCCGCCTCCTCCGAGACCGGCGTGTCCGACTTGGACGTGAGCGGCTGGCTCGACTTGCAGCCGTCGCGATAGATCGCAATGGCCTTGAGCCCGCTCTCCCACCCGAAGCGGTACATCTCCGCCACTTCTTCCACCGGGGTCTCCGACGGCACGTTCACCGTCTTCGAAATCGCTCCCGAAAGGAACGGCTGCGCCGCCGCCATCATTCTCAGGTGACCCTTCGGGGCAATGAAGCGTTTGCCGTGGCGGCCACAGCGACTCGCGCAATCGAACACGGCCAGGTGCTCGTCGCGCAGGTGCGGTGCGCCCTCCACCGTCATGCGACCGCAGATCACGTCGGTGGCGTGATCGATCACCGACGAAGAGAACCCGAGCTCACACAGGAGACGGAACCCGGGTGCCGACGAACGCTCCTTCGGGATCTCCAGCCGCTCCATGGTCTGCTCGCCGAGAACCCACGGATTGATGGCGCTCTCCAGATCGAACGATCCCACCAGCGCGGTCTCGATCTTCTTGAGGTCGTCGCCCGTGAGGCCCTTCTCCAGGAGGCTGTCCGGATTGATTCCCGGGCCGCCTTCCAGCGTCATGGTGCCGCGGATGTAGCGATCGATCTCGGCGATCTGATCATCATCGTAGCCCAGGGTTCCCAGGGCCCGTCCGACCGAACCGTTCACGATCTTGAAGTGTCCGCCGCCGGCCAGCTTCTTGAACTTGACCAGCGCGAAGTCCGGCTCGATCCCGGTGGTATCGCAATCCATGAGCAGGCCGATGGTGCCCGTGGGGGCCAGCACCGACGCCTGCGAATTCCGATAGCCGAAGCGATCTCCCGCCGCCACCGCCGCTTCCCAGTCCTGGTGGGCCGCCGCCAGCAGATCCGACGACACCGAAGACGAGATGGTCTTCACCGCATCGCGATGCATGCGCATGACCTTGGCCATGCTGCCGGCGTTCTCCGGATGCCCGGGGAACGGTCCGATCCGGGACGCGATGTCCGCCGAGACCTTGTACGCATGGCCGGTCAGAATCGCGGTGAGCGCGCCGCAGATCGCGCGACCCTCCTCGCTGTCGTACGGCACGCCCAGGATCATGAGCAGCGATCCGAGGTTGGCGTAGCCGAGGCCCAGCGGGCGGTAGTCGTGCGAGTTCTTGGCGATCTGCTCGGTGGGGTAGCTGGACAGGTCCACGAGGATATCCATGGCCGTGGTCAGCACGCGAACCGTGTGCCGATACCCTTCCACGTCGAAGTTCCCCTCGGCGTCCAGGTACTTGACCAGGTTGATCGACGAGAGGTTGCACGCCGAGTCATCCAGGAACATGTACTCGCTGCACGGATTCGACGCGTTGATCCGCCCCGACTCCTTGCACGTGTGCCAGCGGTTGATCGTGGTGTCGAACTGGATTCCGGGATCCGCGCACTTCCACGCCGAGTAGCTGATCTTGTCCATCAGGTCCCGCGCGCGGTACGTGCTGGCCACCTTGCCGTCGGTGCGGCGAATGGTGCGCCACTCCTCGTCCTTCTCCACCGCGTTCATGAACTCGTCCGTGACGCGCACGGAGTTGTTCGAGTTCTGGCCGGAGACCGTCTTGTACGCTTCTCCGTTGAAGTCCGACTCGAAGCCCATCTCGATCAGGGCCTGGGCCTTGTCCTCTTCCCGGACCTTCCACTCGATGAAGCTCTCGATCTCCGGGTGGTCCATGTCCAGGCAGACCATCTTGGCCGCACGACGGGTGGTGCCGCCCGACTTGGTGGCACCGGCCGCCCGATCGAACACTTCCAGGAAACTCATGAGTCCGGAACTGGTGCCGCCGCCACTGAGATTCTCAACGCAGCCGCGCAGCGCCGAGAAATTGGAGCCCGTTCCCGAGCCGTACTTGAAGAGGCGCGCCTCGTTCTTGACGAGCTGGAAGATCGACATGAGATCGTCGTCCACCGACTGGATGAAGCACGCACTGCACTGCGGACGACTGTAGGCATCGGTGGTCTGGATGAACGTGTCCGTGTCCGGATCCCAGGCGAAGTTGCCGCCCGAGCCGTCGATGCCGTACTCGTGATAGAGGCCGCAGTTGAACCAGACCGGCGAATTGAACGCGGCCCGCTGCGAAATCAGGATGGCGGAAAGCTCCGCCTGGAAAACCGCGGCTTCTTCCGTGTTCTCGAAGTAGCCGCCGAAATCCTCGCCCGCCTTGCGGATCGTGTTCACGACCCGGCGGACCAGTGCCTTCACGCTCTTCTCTCGTCCCGTGTGAGGTACGCCGGCCTTCCGGAAGTACTTGGAAGCGGCGATATCGGTGGCCAGCTGCGACCAGCCTTTCGGGATCTCCACGTCGTCCATCTTGAAGACCACGGACCCATCCGGGTTCGTGATCAACGACGAGCGGATTTCCACCTCGACGGAGTCGACGGGATCCGTCCCTTCCTGGGTGAAGTACCGCGAGAGAGGCGAGGGTGCGGGAACCGGCGACACAGCGTCTGCGCTCACATTCCCGTTCCACCCATCATCTGCATGTGCCTCGGCCCCGCGACCCTCTGAGACGGCCTTCCCCAAGACTTCCGCACCACTCATACCCGACCCCCTTCCCTGGGTAGCCACTTTGCTTCGGACATCCTCGTACCGTCGGCCGAGACTTCAGGGCGGGCACTCGGATTCCCGAATGCCCCAACTTCCGGACTGCCCCATCTTCCAAGACGATGGCCCAAGGACGCTATAACTCTGTGATAATCTCCGCCCCTCGCGCGAAACTGATCTCGTTCGCGGCCCAGGGGGGTTTGGTCGGCCACCCGAGGCGGTCGTTCGGCCGGGGAAAAACGCTGAAGCAGATCCTGTGGCCCGACACTACATCTTGTGGCAGGGGGCAAACTATATGCAGCATCTTGCGGAGTCAAGCGGAAAACGGCGAAGGCCGCAATCGGTTCCTTTTGGCGGACTTAGGGGTCCTGCCCGCCCTCATTTCCGGGCCAGACAGCCACTTCGCCCGAACAATTCCTTTCTTTTCTGGTTGAAGCTTATGGCTATTTTCCTGCCACGCTTGGCTGGGCCGTGGCCCGGGCGGCCAGGGCGCCCGGAAGCCCGGAAATCCCGCCCCCCGGCCAGCTCCCACTGCCCCCCAGGACGATTCCGGGCCAGGGGGTCCGATACCCGGAGCACTCCGGGCACGGGCGCGCGAGGAGTTGATCCAGGCCGTGCTCGCCGTGATACAGGTGCCCGCCCCCCAGACTGTGGCGGTCGGCCAGATCCGCGGGCGTGAGCACCTGACGGCCCACCACCGAGGATTCGATCCCCGGGGCCAACTCGTCCAGCATCGAAACCACCTGGTCCCCCACCCATTCCCGGTCGGGCGCGCCGGCAAACGCATGGGCGAGAATCGAGACGACCGCGTGGCCGGAGGGGGCCAGCTCCGGATCCGCGATGCTGGGCACGTGGACATCCAGGAACGGGCGCTCGGAGCCCTGCCCGTACTTGGCCGGATCGAACGAGCGCTCGAGTTCGTCGAACGTCTCGCCGGTCACGGCGTGAGCCACCGCCAGATCCGGTCGGCCCGCAAAGCGGAGCGGCGTGTTCAACGCCAGGTGCACCACGGCGGTGGTCCCGACCGAGCGGAACCGATGCAGCCGACTCGCCAGCTCCGGCGCGCACTCCGACGGAGGGATCCACCCGAGCAGCGCCGTGCGCGGGTCGCTGGTGATCAGGATCTCGTCCGCGTCCACGTCTTCGCCGGACGCCAGCGTGACGCCGCGCGCCCGCCCCGCCTCGAAGCGGATGTCGGTGACCTCACTCCCGCACTGCACGGTTCCCCCGTGCGCGGTCAGCGCGGTCAGCAGTGCGGCGACCACCGAC
>BQJX01000051.1 GCA_021604925.1 Gemmatimonadota bacterium | reverse complement strand
GCTGAGCTGGCTCACCAGCAGAGCGGAGCCGTCGTGGCGCGGCCCCCACAGGTTGACCAACACCACGTGCAGCCCGAAAAAGGCGGCGCAGAGCAGCGTCCAGGCGTCGCCGATTCCCCAGGTCTGGGAGCCCGGGGAGGTGAGCAGCCACAGCCCCGGCAGCGTGATCAACAGCCCGATCAGCGAAAGCCAGCGGGCGCGGCGGTGGAGGATGAGGATGGCCCACAGTGGCACCAGGGCCACGTTCACGCCCGTGATGAAGGCGGACCGGGCGGGCGTGGTGGTCTGCAGCCCCAGGGTCTGGGAGGCGTAGCCGACCGCCAGCACGATGCCCAGCGGGATGGATGCGCCCAGGGCGGCCCGGATCTCCGCGCGCCGAGGTAAAAGCACGGAGGAGGCCAGCGCCCCGATCCCGAAACGAATCCCCACGAAGAGCAGGGGGGACGCGTCGTCCAGGCCGGCCTTGATCGCCACGAACGTGGTTCCCCACAGCAATGCAACCGTGAGCAGGCCGAGCGTTGGGCCGATCACCCGGGATTCCGGGTTGGGCGGGGGCCGCCCACTCCCGGTGGGAGCGGCAATGTGATAAAGTCTTCCAACAAATCATCCCCCCCAGAACTCCTCCGCGTTCCCGGAAGACTCCCGATCGGAAAGGGCCCCCATGCATCTCTGGTATCGGTGCACGCTTGCGTGCGCGTCCCTCTCGCTCCTGGTGCTCGGATCGGCGACCTCCGCGACGGCGGCGGACCCAGCCTACAACGTAATCGTCCGAAAGCAAATTTCGACTCATCCGGGCACGAACGACGTCTGGGGTTACACCTCTCCGGGCGGGGTGGAGCTGGCGATCTGGGGCCACCGGGACGGTACCGCCTTCGTGGACGCCTCGGATCCGGACAATCCGGTGGAGGTGTTCAATCTCCCCGGTCCCACGTCGACCTGGCGGGACATGAAGACGTACCTCAACTACTGCTACATCGTGACGGAGGGGCCCACGGCCGGCACCGGGATGCAGATCGTGGACCTGACCGATCCCTTGAATCCGGTGCACCTGTCCACCTACACGGGCTCGGGCATGACCACCGCCCACAACATCTGGATCGATACGGGCGCCGGCGTTGCCTACGCGTGCGGCGGCTCCACCGGCGGCACCCACGTGCTGTCGCTGGCCGATCCGGAGAACCCGGTCCAGCTGGACTACTTCACGCCGTACTACATCCACGATCTGTACGTGGCCAATGGGCGAGGGTACGCGGGCGCCATCAACTCCGGCACACTCCGCATCATGGACGTGTCCAACCCGGCGAATCCCGTCACGATCGGAACGCAGGGATATCCGGGCGCCGCGACCCACAGCGCGTTCCCGAACGCCTCGGGAACGCACGTGATCACGGCGGACGAGACGGGCGGCGGACATCTCCAGGTGTGGGACATCACGAACCTGTCGAACATCCAGTTCGTGTCCGAGGTGTTCGGCTTCGAGTCGGCGATCATCCACAACGTCTTCGGCGTGGACGACATGATGTACTGCGCCTGGTACTCGGCGGGAACCCGGATCGTGGACGTGTCCGTCCCGGAGGACCCGATCGAGGTGGGCTACTACGACACCAGTCTGCAGACCGGTTCGTCGTTCCAGGGGAACTGGGGCGTGTACCCGTACCGCGCCGACAACATCCTCTACTCCACGGATCGGGGACAGGGCCTGTTCATCCTGGAGTTCACGGGCGATTTCGCCGGCCAGGTCTCCGGCGTGGTGCGGGAGGCCGGGTCCGGCACTCCGCTGTTGGACGCGCAGGTGCACCTGCTGGGCAGCGGCGGTCCGTTCATCACCGCCGCCGACGGAACGTACGGTGACCGGCTGTCGGGCGGAACGTACGATGTCGTGACCACGCGCTTCGGCTACGTCTCCGACACGACGTCGGTGGTCGTGCCGCCCAAGGGTGCCGTGGTGCTCGACGTGGATCTCGACGCCCTGCCGCTGGCTTCCGCGGAAGTCACCTACGTGAGCGCCCTCACCGGGGCTCCGGTCCCCGGCCTGGTGGTCGACGTCCTGGGCACGCCGGTCACCGGGCTCGTCTCGGATGGCAGCGGCATGGTGACGCTGTCCGGCCTGCCGGTGGACTCGCCGTGGTCCGCGCGCGCGGGGCGCTTCGGGTTCGCCACGACCCAGTCCGTGGTGACCACGTCCACGTCCGGGACCACGAGCTACCAGGTGATGGTGCCCGCCGGCTTCGACGACGACTTCGAGATCGACCAGGCGTGGACGTCGGGAGCCGCGGGGGACAACGCCACAGACGGACTCTGGGAGCGGGCGATCCCCGTCGGCAGCTACTTCCTGGGACCCGTGGGGCCGGACGAAGACGCCAGCCCCACCGGCGAGGGATTCGCGTTCGTCACGGAGTCGCACCCGACCACGGCGTTCGTGGGCGCTTCCGACGTGGACGGAGGCCGGACCACGATGCTCTCCCCGGTGTTCGACGGCACCGGGTTCGGGGCGCTGTCGCTGTCCTACTCGCGCTGGTTCTCGAACCGTGCACCCACGCCCAGCTCGGATGAGTTCCGCGCGGACGTGAGTACGGACGCCGGCGGAAGCTGGACGAACCTGGAGACCGTGTCCCTGGGCACCGATTCCTGGGCCGACGTGGTGGTGGACCTCTCCATCGTGACCCCCTCCACGCAGATGCAGCTCCGGTTCGTGGCGGAGGACCTGGGCAGTGACACCTACGTGGAGGCCGGCGTGGACGACGTCCGCATCACCAGCGCGGCCACGGCCACGCCCACCGTGGACGTGGCGCGTCCGGAGACCGAACTGCGGCTGCGCACGGTGGGAGGGAACCCGTTCCGGACCAGCACCGCGTTCGAGTTCGACCTGCCCAGCGACGGCCCCGTGCGGTTGAGCGTGTTCGACATCGCCGGCCGCAGCGTGGCCACGCTGCTTCGCGGGGAGCGGGTGGCCGCCGGCCAGCACCGTGCCCAGTGGACGGGGCGAGATGACACCGGAGCGCTGGTGGCGCCGGGCATCTACTTCGTGCAGCTGGAGACGCCGGCGGGAACGACGGGCGGGAAGGTCACGTTCGTCCGCTAGCAGCCGGCGCGAGCCCGGACAAAATAAAGAGGGCCGGCCCGCAAGGGTCGGCCTTTCGTTTGGGGTCGTCGGCCGCGGGTTCACGGCGGTCCCGGCCAGGCGCGGCCGGGGTCAGTTCGACGACGGCGCTTCGGTCTCGAGTCCGGGAAGCGGAACGCGATCCGCGTGGTCGCCGTCTCCCACGGACATGTGCGTGATCTCGGGTTCGCCGAGCTGCCAGGACAGGAGGACTTCCTTGCCGTCCACGACGGCCGGGAAGTTCACCAGACCGCCCTCGAAGTCCTTGAGGTGGCAGCCGATCTCCTTCAGCTCCTGAACGTACTCCGCCAGCTCACGCATGATCTGGTCGTGTTCCGGGGAAGAGTTCCCGTACTCGTTGCGGACCTTCACCAGGTCCTTCCAGCGGTCGGCGACATCCGAAACGATGGATCGGACGAGAGGAAGTGTCCGATTCGCATCCTCGATCGTGAACACGGTCTTGCTCATGGCCGTCATGGGGTTCCCTTCCCGTGTGCGCCCCCTCAGGGGCGGCAGTTCCTCATCCTCTATCGGAACAATCGGACGGTTCCTAAACCTCCCAAACATCCCCTTCATTCAGAAGCTCGTGGAGTTTCCCAGGGCCCTCTGCGTCCAGCGTATGGTCCATTTGGGCCTGCATCTCCGAATCGAACGTGGGGCGGTGGACCGCCCGGAACACGCCGATCGGGACCGGAAACTCCGGCTGCTCCATCCGGCTGAGCTGGAATGCCCGGGATGGACGGGCACGGGCCTCATCGTGCACGAGAAGGTCCGCTTCCGTCACGCCGTTTTCGCCGATCCGGGCCACCTCCAGTCCTTCGTCCCGGAAGAGAAGTCCCTGATCCCGCTCCTTCCCGAAGATCATCGGCTCGCCGTGGACGAGCTCGATCTGCTGGTCGTTGCGGATCGTCTTTTCCGTCATGGAGCTGAAGGCGCCGTCGTTGAAGATGTTGCAGTTCTGATAGATCTCCACGAACGACGAACCGCGGTGTGCGGCTGCCCTGGCAATGGTCTCCTTGAGGTGCGCCGGGTAGATGTCCACCGTGCGCGCCACAAAGGTGGCGTCCGCGCCGAGTGCCACCGACAGCGGATTGAACGGATGGTCCACGGAGCCGTAGGGCGACGACTTGGTGCGCTTGCCGAACTCCGACGTGGGGGAGTACTGCCCCTTGGTCAGTCCGTAGATCCGGTTGTTGAAGAGCAGCACGTTCAGATCCACGTTTCTACGGAGCATGTGGATGAGATGGTTGCCGCCGATCGACAGGGCATCGCCGTCGCCCGTGATGACCCAGACGGACAGGTCCGGATTGGCGAGCTTGATTCCCGTGGCGAAGGCCGGCGCGCGGCCGTGGATCGTGTGGAAACCGTACGTGTTCATGTAGTACGGGAAGCGGCTCGAGCATCCGATTCCCGAGACGAAGACGTACTTTTCCTTGGGGATGTCCAGTGTGGGCAGCACGTTCTGCACCGCCGAAAGGATGGAGTAGTCGCCGCATCCGGGGCACCAGCGAATGTCCTGGTCGGAGGAGAAGTCCTTCTTGGTCAGCGGTGCGTTCGACGAGATGGTCATGACTGGCTCCCTAGCTGACGAACGGCGTCCACGATCTCCGACGCCTTGAACGGCATGCCCTGGACCTTGCTGAGGACCTTGGCGTCCACGAGGTACCGGGCGCGAAGCAACGTGGTCAGCTGTCCCAGGTTCAACTCCGGCACGATGATCTGCTCGAACCGCTGCAGGATGTCTCCCAGATTCTTGGGCATGGGGTTGAGATGCCGCAGGTGCACGTGGCTCACTTCCACGCCGTCCGCGCGCAGGGTCTGGAGGGCGCTCTGGATCGGGCCGTACGTACTGCCCCACGCCACGATGAGCGCCTTGCCCCGGTCCGGTCCGTTCACTTCGGCGTCCGCGATGTCGTTCTCGATGTTGCGCACGCGTTGATCGCGGAGCCGGACCATCATCTCGTGGTTCTCGCCGTCGTAGTTCACGTGGCCGGTCACGTTCTGCTTTTCCAGCCCGCCGATCCTGTGCTCCAGGCCGGGCGTTCCCGGAATGGCCCAGGGCCGCGCCAGCGTGTCCGTGTCCCGCTCGTACGGGTGGAAGTTCTCGGGGTCGGTGCGGTACTTCACATCGATCCTGGGCAGATCCTCCACCGACGGGATCAGCCAAGGTTCCGCGCCGTTGGCCACGTAGCCGTCCGAGAGCAGGATCACCGGGGTCATGTACTTGATCGCCAGCCGCACCGCTTCGATCGCGGTCCAGAAGCAGTCTCCCGGCGTGGCCGCCGCGATGATCGGAATGGGGGCCTCGCTGTTGCGTCCCCACAGTGCCTGGAACAGGTCCGCCTGCTCCGTCTTGGTGGGGAGGCCCGTGGACGGGCCGCCGCGCTGCACGTCGATCACGACCAGCGGCAGCTCCACCGCGACCGCAAGTCCCAGTGCTTCCGACTTGAGCGCCATGCCGGGGCCGCTGGTGGCGGTGATCCCCAGCTTGCCCGCGTAGGCGCCGCCGATGGCCGCGCAGATGGCCGAGATCTCGTCCTCCGCCTGGAACGTCATCACCCCGAAGCGCTTGTGGCGCGAAAGGGCGTGGAGCACGTCGCTGGCCGGCGTGATGGGGTAGCTCGCCATCAGGATCCCGGTGGACGCCTGCTGCGACGCCGCGACGAGACCCAGCGCCAGGGCGCTGTTCCCGTTGATGTTGCGGTAGCGCCCCGGCGGGAACTCGGCCTTCGCCACCTCGTACGTGGTCTGGAAGATCCGCGCCGCCTCGCAGTAGGCGATCCCACCGCGCAGGGCCAGCAGGTTGGCCTCGACCAGTTCGGGGCGCTTGGCGAAGTAGCGCTTCAGGAACGACTCGGTCGGCGCGGTGGGCCGGTTGTACAGGTAGTACATGATGCCCAGCGCGAAGAAGTTCTTGCAGCGGTCGACCTGCTTGCGCGGCATGTCCACGCTCTCGAGTGCGCGGCGCGTGAGCGTGGTGAGCGGCACCTTGATGGTGCGGTAGCCGTCGAGCGAGCCGTCCTCCAGCGGATTGGTCTGGTAACCTGCCATCGTCAGGTTCTTTTCCCCGAAGTTGTCCTCGTTCACGATCAGCAGACCGTTCAGAGGAAGATCCTTCAGGTTCACCTGGAGCGCGGCCGGGTTCATGGCCACAAGAACATCGGGGCTGTCGCCCGGCGTGTGAATGTCGTGGCTGGCAAAGTTCAGCTGGAACCCGGATACGCCGGGAAGCGAGCCGGCCGGGGCGCGAATCTCGGCCGGGAAGTCCGGGAACGTGGACACGTCGTTGCCGGCGAATGCGGCCGTGTTCGTGAACTGGTTCCCGGTCACCTGCATGCCGTCCCCCGAGTCACCGGCAAAGCGCACGACGACGCGGTCGACCTGTTGCGGAGCGGGGTGCTTGATCTCCGTTCTCGTGCTCATGCGATGGGCTCGTCTTTCGGCGTTGGGGGTTCCTGGGCTCATGGGCTTTCTCAGGGGGCGGTGGCCTCCGCCACCGTCTCCAGTGCGATGTCCGGGACGGTCAGGAGGGGCTCGCCGATGCGGTCCGTCGCCTTCGTCTCATCCAGGTAGCGCGCGCGCAGCAGTTCCAGCGCCGCTTCGCAGGTGGGGTCCTCGAACTTCTCGAGGTAGGCGATCCCTCCGGCCATCATTCCGTGACCGCCCGCCTTGCCCTCTCGACCGACCACGCGCGCGATCGTGCGCCCCGCGTGCCCGCTGCGCTCCCGTGTCCTGAGGGAAAGGTACAGCAGACCGTCCTTGTGGCCCACACACAGCGCCCATCGGGTGGTCTCCAGGCGGAGGATCATGTCGCAGAACTCGGCGCAGAAGTCCGGGTTCGGGATCTCGCCGAGCCAGGTGAAGGCCACGTCGCCGAAGAGCGTGGTGCGCGCCAGCGCGGTGCCCATCTGCCCGAAGTATTCGCGGGGAACGCCCGCGTACTCGATGTCGTAGATCTTGCGGAATGCGACCTGCGGGAGCAGGGCCACGTAGGCGGCGCGGTCGGCGGTCCCGGCCTCGCGGGTGAGCGCCTGGGTCTCCGCGCGGATTCCGTAGAACAGCGCCGTGGCGAGGTCCGGGTCCAGGCGGAAACGCGCGGCCTTGAGGTACTCGTACATCATGGTCGCGGTGGCGCCGAAGCGCGTGCGGACGTCGTAGAACTGGACCTGCCGCGTCTCACGCCGCACCGGATGGTGGTCCAGCACCACGGTGGGTCGCTTGCCCGACGGGAAGGAGTTGTTGCCCGTGCGGGGCTGGGTATCCACCAGCGCCGTGCCCTGGTACGAGGAAAAGTCCAGATCGGCCAGCGGCTGGATGTTTGCCTTCACCGCTTTGACCATGGCCCGGTTCTCCGCCCGCCCCACGATTCCGCCGTAGCCGATGTCCACGTGGCACCCCTTGATCCGGCGTTCCAGCAGCCGCTGGAGAGCCAGGGCGGAGGCTACGGCATCGGGATCCGGGTAGTCATGGGTGAGCACGAGAGCCCGTTCAACCCCGGCAAACGCCTTCAAGAGGCGCCGGAGCCGCGTGCGGCTCATCTCTGTGATCTTCATGAGCGGTGCTCTCCTCCGCTCGGCGCGGGGTCACTGGTTGGACGACCCGCACCATGCTCGGTCCGGAAAGTGCGGAGCAGTCTACCAACGGAATGGCCAGGGAACCAGCTTTCCACAAGCTTTCCACCGACGGTCAACGGGGGAGGGAGCGGGGATGGCACTCGGAGGCCGGCCTCAGGGGGCCCTCTGAGCCTCCCGGAGGAACCGGCGAATGGCGTCCGCGGACGGCAGCGCGGTGGCCTCGGCGGCCAGAGCGGCCCAATCCCGGGAATCCAGGGTCCCCACCACGTGTCCCACCGGGACGATCCACTGCGGATTCATGGACAGGCTCTCGATGCCCAGGCCCACCAGCAATCCGGTCAGTGACGGATCCGACGCAACCTCGCCGCAGACCGACAGCGGCTTCCCGGCATCCCGGCCCGCCGCGGCGAGATCGCGAAGGCAGCGGAGCACCGCGGGATGGCACGGGTCGTAGTAGCTGGACAGGTGAGGGGCGTCCCGATCCACGGCCAGCAGGTACATGGTGAGGTCGTTGGTTCCCACCGACACGAAGTCGGCCGCCGCGAAGATCTCCGGGGCCTGGAGGGCGCCGGCCGGATGCTCGATCATGGCGCCGATCGGAACGTCGGGGCTGTGGCGCAGTCCTTCCCGGCGGAGGTCTTCGTGGCACTCGCGCGCCAACCGGCGGATCTGCTGCACCTCTTCGGCGGATCCCACCATGGGCAGCAGGATCCGGAGCGGGCCGTCCGCGGCCGCCTGCAGGATGGCGCGCAACTGTGTCTGCAGAATCTGGGGGTTCGCGAACAGGAACCGAAGCGACCGCAGCCCCAGCGCCGGATTCGTCTCGCGCGGCGTCTTGGAACCCGCCAGGTGCTTGTCGCTCCCCAGGTCCAGCAGGCGGATGTTGATGGGCTCCGTGACAAACGAACAGGCCGCCGCGGAGTACGACTCCGTGAGTTCGCGCTCGGTCGGGAGCCGGTCCTTGGAGAGGTAGAGGATCTCGGTGCGCAGCAGCCCGATCCCATCGGCGTCCACGCGGGCCGCCACGTCGATCTCCCGCTGCGACGCGGCGTTGCCCATGAGCTGGATGCGGCGCCCGTCGGCCGTCACGCGGAGCGAACGCGGGTCGGACGGCTGCGGCGGCAGCAGGATCTGGAGCTGCCGCTCGCGCGCCTTGAGTTCATCGAGTTCGGCGCCTTGCGGGTTCACGATCACCAGCCCGTGCTCGGCATCGATGGCCAGCGTGTCGCCGCTGCGCACCTTGGAGAGCAGCCCTTCCACCTGGATCAGCGTGGGCAGATTCAGCGCGCGCGCGAGGACCGCCACATGCCCCATGCCGCCGCCCTGTTGGCACAGGATTCCGCTGATCCGCTCGGGGTCCACTCGGGCCAGCAGGCTCGGCGGCGGATTGTCGGCGACCAGGACGAAGCGCTCTCCCGGCGTGTCATCACCGGCAACGACGCGTGGCCCGTGTCCCAGCATCTGCGACAGGATCAGCCGTTCCGCATCGTTCACATCCATGATGCGATTGCGGATGATCTCGCTGGGCGATTCGGAGAGGATGGCGCGGAACTCGTCAAAACGCTGGCGAACCGCGGCGGCGCCGTTGATCCGGTCGGCGCGGATCTTGGCGGTGACCCACTCCAGCAGCTCCGGGTCCCGAAGGACGGAGCGCTGCGCGGCAAAGATCTCCGCTTCACTTTCGGGGAGGTTGACCTTGGCCCAGTCCAGATCCGCTTCGGCTTCCGCGTCGGCGGCGTCGATCGCCTCGAGGAACGACCGGACCTCGGCGTCGGCCTCCTCCTCGCTCCCAAGCGAGTACTCGGAGACGACGGAGGGGTCTTCCAGATGAATTTCGGCCCGACCGACCGCGATCCCCCCGGCCACGGCGCGCCCGGTCAGTTTTGTCGTTCGTTTTCCCACACGAAACCCTTTTTCGGAGTACACCTTGAGGATACTTCGCCACGCGCGAGACGTCACGCCCGTGCCGCATTCCGGGCGGACGGCACCCAACGAAGAACAGAGGAGGGGCCGATGAAGATCTACACCCGAACCGGTGACACCGGGGAGACGTCCTTGTTCGGTGGCGGGCGGGTCCCCAAGTCGGATCGCCGCGTGTCGGCGTACGGCGACGTGGACGAGCTGAACGCGCTGCTCGGCCAGGCGCACACGCATCTGCAAACGTGGACGGCCCTGCGCGATCAGATCGCGGCCGCGCAGCGCGTCCTCTTCGGGATCGGGGGCGAGCTGGCCACGCCGTCGGAGAAGGGGCGCGACAAGCTGCGGGACCTTGTTCAGGAGGAGGACGCCGCCGCGCTGGAGGCATCCATCGACGAGATGGAGAAGGAACTCCCCGCGTTGACCGGGTTCATCCTGCCCGGAGGGGGAGAGGCGGGCGCCGCGCTCCACGTGGCCCGCACCGTGTGTCGAAGGGCGGAGCGGGCGGTGGTGGGGCTCGGACAGGAAGTGGAGCTGCGCCCGGAGATCGTCCGCTATCTGAATCGCCTGTCGGACTGGCTGTTCGTGCTGGCCCGGTACGTGAACTGGCGGGAGCGGCACCCCGAGACGCCCTGGTAGGC
>BQJX01000050.1 GCA_021604925.1 Gemmatimonadota bacterium | reverse complement strand
AGGAGCTGTCCAAGCATCACCCCGAGATGACCGCGGAGTGCCGACGCATCGCCGATTCCGTGGATCGCGAGTCGGCGCTGCAGGCCGGCTACGCCGCGCTCACTTCGATCTCGGTGGACTACGCGGTTCTGGAACCGTCGGACAACGTGTTCGTGGTGCCGGCCGACTTCCCGTGGTCGGATGTGGGATCGTGGGACGCCCTCGCCGAGGTGCTGCCGTCCGACGGCCGTGGCAACGCGCTGGAAGGGGACGCGCTCGCGGTGGACTCTTCGGGTTGCCTGGTCCAGGCCAACTCCCGCTTCACGGCGGTGGTGGGCGTGAAGGACCTGGTCGTGGTGGATTGCCCGGACGCATTGCTCATCTGCTCCAAGCACGATGCCCAGGGGGTCAAAAAGGTGGTCGAAGCACTGGAGAAGGCCGGGCGCCAGGACCTGCTGTAGCCCGGAACCGGCCGGCGGGGCTTCTGCGTGAGGCCCGGCCACCGGCCCCCGCTTCAAACCGTAGCCCAAACTCCCCGATTTGCTCTCCGAGCCTCCCCAGCCTCCCCGGGCCGTGACTCCCCGCCCGGCAATCCGCGTGAAGTTTGGCGGAAACTGGGAAGTTATTCAAATCTAGCAAGTTTCGCCTTTCTTGGCAGTCAAGGGGGAGAGGTGTGTCTCCGATACCGGGAAAGTGATGGTGTGCCAAGTGGGCCCGGAGGTGGTTCTCCGTGACCCGCGAGGAACGAAACGTCCTGGTCTTTCTGGCCGTGGGCATTCTGCTCGGATCGTGGCCGCGTGACGGTCGCGAGGAAGCCGAGACGGCGTCGTCCGCCCCGTTGAACGGGGCAGCGGATCGAAGCGCGGAAGTCGTGGTAGTGGACTTCTTCCCGATCGATCTGAACGACGCGTCGGTGGAGCTTCTGTCCGAGTTGCCCGGGATTGGCCCTGCCAAGGCGCGCGCGATTGTCGAGCGTCGTCAGCAGGGCCCGTTTCGAACGGTGGAAGAACTCGCAGAAGTGCGCGGGATCGGGCCGAAGACGGTGGAGAGGCTTCGGCCTTTCGTGACGGTGGAACGATTCCGTACCGGGGAATAGGGGAAGGATCGACTTGGCGAACGATCGGCTCGAAACTCTCCTGTTGGAGAACGAGGTCATCACCTCGGCGCAGCTGGAGCAGGTAAAGAACCAGCAGAAGTCGAGCGGGGATCCATTGGACACGTGCCTCGTCAAGCTCGGGGTCATGTCCGAGGGTGACCTGCTGACCGTGCTGTCGCGCATCTACGACATGCCGGCCGTGGATCTCCTGAGCTTCGACGTGGACAAGGCGTCCGTGGACCTGCTCCCGGCCGACGTGGCCACGAAGTCGTTCGCGATTCCCATCCGCAAGGTGGGCCGCACCCTCACGTTGGCCATGGCCGACCCGCTGAACCTCTACGCCATCGACGACATCAAGTTCATCGTGGGCCTGGAAGTCCAGCCGGTCGTTGCCGCCGAGAGCGCGATCAAGAAGACGATCGACCGCTTCTACGGCACAGCGAACGCGCTGAACGACATCATGAAGGACATGGAGGACGGCGCCGGCGTCGAGGTGGTGGAGGATGCCGACGAGGATGACGCGTTCGGAGGCGAGAACGACGCCCCCGTCATCAAGTACGTGAACTCGCTGTTGGCCGAAGCGGTCACGCGGCGCGCCTCGGATATCCACATCGAGCCGTTCGAGAAGCACATCCGCGTTCGTCTGCGCCAGGACGGCGCCCTGTACGAGCTCCCGAGTCCGCCGCTGCGGATGAAGGCGCCCATCACGTCCCGCCTGAAGCTCATGGCGGAGCTCGATATCGCGGAAAAGCGGGTTCCCCAGGACGGCCGGATCAAGATCCTGATCCAGAACCGGAAGATCGATCTCCGCGTGTCCACGCTGCCGGTGATCTACGGCGAAAAGATCGTGATGCGGATCCTGGACCAGTCCAACCTGAACGTGAACCTGGAGACGTTCGGCTTCCAGCCCGAAGCGCTGAGCCGGTTCATGCACGCCATCGCCAGTCCGTACGGCATGGTCCTGGTCACGGGGCCCACCGGTTCCGGAAAGACCACCACGCTCTACTCGGCGATCTCCAAGATCAACAAGGTGGATACCAACATCATGACCGCGGAGGATCCGGTGGAGTACAACCTCGCCGGCATCAACCAGGTCAACGTGAACGAGGCCATCGGCCTCTCGTTCGCCGCCGCCCTGAAGTCGTTCCTGCGGCAGGATCCGAACATCATCATGGTTGGTGAGATCCGGGATCTGGAAACGGGCGCCATTGCGGTCAAGGCCGCCCTGACCGGTCACCTGGTGCTGTCCACGCTCCATACGAACGATGCCCCGTCGTCCGTCGATCGATTGATCGACATGGGAGTGGCGCCGTTCCTGGTGTCCTCGTCGGTGAACTGCATCGTCGCGCAGCGGCTCCTGCGGCGGGTGTGCCAGAACTGCCGCGAGGAGACCGAGCCGCACGAGGAACTCCTGAAGGAGTTGCAACTGGAGCCGGAGCGGCTGAACGGCTCCAAGATCTACAAGGCGGTCGGCTGCAACGACTGCCACAGCACCGGCTACAAGGGACGGACCGGCATCTACGAGGTGTTCCGGCTGTCGAGCGGAGTCCGGAAGATGATTCTCGATCGTTGTTCCACTGCGGAGTTGAAGAAGGCCGCAGTCGAGGAGGGGATGTTGACCCTCCGGCAGGATTCTCTACGCAAGATGCTTCTCGGGGATACCACCCCGGAGGAAGTGCTTCGGGAGACCGCGGCCGACTAAGGGCCAGGAGGAGAACCATGGTATCGCTGAGAGCGCTTCTCGAAGAGATGGTCAAGATCCGGGCGTCCGACCTCCACCTGACGGCGGGGGTTCCGGCCCAGTACCGCGTGGACGGCGAGCTGGTCTCGTCCAAGGTGTCCGGCGTGATGACGCCGGATCTCACGCAGCGGCTTGCGTACAGCGCCTTGAACGACGAGCAGAAGAAAACGTTCGAGAACAAGAGCGAGCTCGACTTCTCGTTCGGCGTGAAGGGACTGGCCCGGTTCCGCGGGAACTGCTTCATCCAGCGCGGCGTGGTCACGGTGGTCGTCCGGATGATCCCGTTCGAGGTGACGCCGTTCGAGACGCTGGGGTTGCCCAGTTCGGTAGCCAAGCTCGGCGACCTGCCGCGGGGCCTGGTCCTGGTGACCGGTCCCACCGGGTCCGGAAAGTCGACCACGCTGGCGTCGCTCATCGATCGCATCAACTCCGAGAAGTCGATGCACATCATCACGATCGAGGACCCCATCGAGTTCATGCACAGCCACAAGCGGGCCATCGTGAACCAGCGCGAGGTGGGTGCGGACACGCACTCCTTCTCGTCGGCGTTGCGGCACATCCTCCGTCAGGATCCGGACGTGATCCTGCTCGGCGAGATGCGGGATCGCGAGACCATGGAGACGGCGCTCACCATCGCCGAAACCGGTCACCTTGCGTTCGCCACGTTGCATACGAACTCGGCCATGGAGTCCATCACCCGGATCGTCGACTCGTTCCCGTCGGATCAGCACGCTCAGATCTACTCCCAGCTCGCATTCGTGCTGCGCGGAGTGGTCACGCAGACGCTGCTGCCCAAGCTGACGGGATCCGGCCGGGCCATGTCGGCGGAGGTGATGATCTGCACGCCGGCCATCTCCGCGCTGATCCGCGAGGGGAAGGTGCACCAGATCTACAGCCTCATGCAGGCGGGACAGAAGCACGGAATGCAGACCATGAACCAGGGTCTCGTGGCCCTGTACAACCGGAAAGAGATCTCGTACGAGGACGCGATCGGGCGTAGCCCCGATCCGAAGGAATTCGAGGGCATGATCGGCCGCAGCATGGCCGTGGCGTAACCAAGGGGAGCGACCACCATGACTACCTACGTTTGGAGAGGCCGCACTTCGGGCGGGGAAGTCGTGAGCGGCGAGCTCACGGTGACCAACCGCAGCGAATTGCTGTCCCAACTTCGCAAGAAGCGCATCATCGTCACTTCGGTGAAGCAGAAGCCGAAGGAAATCAGCTTCAAGATGCCGGGCGGCGGCGGAATCGGGACGAAGGATCTGGCGATCTTCACGCGCCAGTTCGCCACGATGATCAACGCCGGGTTGCCGCTGGTTCAGTGCCTCGACATCCTGTCGCGGCAGCTGAGCAAGGAGCACTTCCGGGACATCACCAAGAAGGTGATGAACGACATCGAGGCCGGCGCCACGCTGTCGGAGTCGTTCCGCAAGCATCCCAAGGCGTTCGACGAACTGTACGTGAACATGGTGAGCGCCGGCGAGGCCGGCGGTATCCTGGACACCATTCTTCTCCGCCTGGCCGACTACATCGAGAAGATCGAGGCCCTGAAGCGGAAGGTGAAGAGCGCGCTCATGTACCCGGCGGTCGTGCTGGTGGTGGCCCTGGGAGCCACGCTCTTCATGCTCATGTTCATCATCCCCACGTTTGCCCGCATGTTCTCGGACTTCGGGGCGGAGCTGCCGCTGCCGACCAAGGTCGTGCTGGGGGCGTCGAACTTCATCCGTGGGTACTGGTGGGCACTGCTGGCCGGTACGGCCGGCTTCCTGTTCGGCCTGAAGAAGTACTACGCCACGGATGGCGGCCATCATCGCATTGACGGGTTGATGCTGAAGATGCCGGTCCTGGGCGACGTGCTCCGCAAGGGCGCCGTGGCCCGGTTCACCCGGACGCTGGGAACGCTGGTCTCCTCCGGTGTGCCCATTCTGGACGGCCTCGAGATCACCGCCAAGACGGCTGGCAACGTGATCGTGCAGGACGCGGTCATGATGGCGCGCACGTCGATTCGGGAAGGCGACACGATCTCGAACCCGCTGCGGCAGTCCGGCGTGTTCCCACCCATGGTGGTCCAGATGATCACGGTGGGTGAGGAGACGGGTGCGCTGGACGAGATGCTCACCAAGATCGCCGACTTCTACGATGAAGAAGTCGACTCGGCGGTGGACGCCCTCACGTCCATCATCGAACCCGTGATGATCGTGTTCATGGGTGCGATCGTCGGTGGAATGGTCGTGGCCATGTACCTTCCGATCTTCCAGATGGTCAACGTCATCGCCGGGTAGGCGGGCGTGAACCCGGAAGACCTCGGCACGCAGGGGGACCACGGATCGGGCTTCATCCGGTTCGTGGTCTCCGGCGTTCTGGGCGGATTGCTGCTGTTCCTGGCCATGACCGGGGAACTGGGCTTCTCCCCGTGGCCGCTCCTGGGCCTGCTGGGCGTGTTCACCGCGCTGTCCTTCCGGCAGCGGCGGGCGCTCTCCCGCGGGACGCAGGCCACCGCGGAATCCATCTTCGATCTCGTGTTCGTCTCCATCCTCGTGTCGGCGACCGGCGGCGTGGACAGCCCGGTGGTGCCGCTGTTCGCGGTGGTCATCCTCATTGCCGGGCTCCGGGTGGGAGCGACCGGCGCCGTGCTCGCGTCGATCGGGTCCATTGCGGTGTTCGCCACCGTGGCGGCCTACGTGGGCGGTCTGGACGGGTCGCTCACGGCGGCTCGCGTGGGTTACCAGGTGGCGCTTCACGGAGGTGCGTTCCTCACGCTGGCCGTGCTCACGGGGGCGCTGGCCGGGCGGGCGCAGCGCTCCCGGGTGGAGGCGGCGGTGGCCACGCAGGAACTCCATCGCGTGCTCACGTCCACGGACCGGATCCTGGAGCACATGCCCGTGGGGATTCTCACGGCGTCGGCCGGCGGGCGAATCGTGCGGGCGAACCAGGCCGTGCGCGACCTGCTGCGTCTGCCGCCGGAGACCGATCTGGTGGGACGCGACCTCGGCAGCTTTCTGGCCGAGAGTTCCCCTTCGCTCGTGGACGCCATGGAGGACGTGCTGATCACGCGCAAGTGGGCGGTCCGCGAGGAGATCGTGTTGTGGCGGGAGTCGCAGATGCACCCGGTGGGCGTCTCCTTTGCGCCGCTGATCCAGGACGACGACACCCTGGAGGGGCTCATCGTGACGTTCGCGGACCTCAAGCAGGCGCGCCGGATGGAGCGCGAGATGCGGCGTTCCGAGCAGCTGGCGGCCCTGGGAGAGCTGGCCGCGGGCGTGGCGCACGAGATCCGCAACCCGCTCGCGTCCATTTCCGGCGCGGTGCAGGTGTTGGACGCGGAAGGGGGCCGGGACACCGAGGAGCGCGAGCTGATGGAGCTGATCGTGAACGAGTCGGCGCGCCTCAATCGCATCATCGACGGGGTGCTGGACTACACGCAGGATCACTCCAAGTCCCGTCGAATCCACGATGTTTCGCAGACCGCGCGGGAAGTGGTTCGCCTGGTGCGGCACGATCGCGCACTGACCGTGGGCAAGACACTGCTTCTGGAGTTCGCCGACGGCCAGGATTTCCGGGCGGAGGTGGAGGAGAACGGCCTGAAGCAGGTGTTCCTGAACCTGGTGCGCAACGCGTTGCAATCCATGTCCGTGGGCGGAATCCTGCGGGTGACCGGAGAGCTGCATGACGGCCGGATCTTCGTGGTCTTCCGGGACACGGGGACCGGGATCGCCCCGCAGGACATGGAGGACATCTTCAAGCCGTTCCACACCTCCAAGAAGGGCGGAACGGGTCTGGGGCTGTCCATTGCGTCCCGGATCGTGGAGGGCAACGGGGGCACCATCCAGGTCAAGAGTACGCCGGGAATCGGGACCGTGTTCACAGTGGAGTTGCCCGCCATCGGCGCCGATGGGAAAGGGGAGCGGCCGGTCCGTCCCGACGCGTCGCCCCAGGAAACCGCACTCTCCGATCCCACGACGACCACCGAGCAACCAGCCGAGGCGACACCCGCATGGCCGATGAACGAATCCTGATCGTCGACGACGAAGAGGGCCTGCGCAAGGTTCTGAAGATCATGCTGTCCAAGGAAGGCTACGACGTCCAGGTCGCGGACAGCGGCGCGGACGCCTTGCAGATCCTGGACCGCGAGGCCTTCGACGCGGTGATCTCCGATATCAAGATGCCGGCGATGTCCGGGATCGAACTGCTCAAGCAGATCCGGGCGCGCGACCCCGGGCTTCCCGTGGTGATGATGACGGCGTACGCCGCGCTGGACACCGCGATCGAAGCGGTGAACCAGGGCGCGTTCCACTACTTCGTGAAGCAGACGTCGAACGAGGAGATCAAACTCGTCGTGCGGCGCGCGCTGGAGATCAGCCGCCTGCGCTCGGAGAACAAGTACCTGAAGCACGAGCTGAAGAAGACGCTGGAACCGCGCAAGATCATCGGCCGGAGCCCGCGCATCCAGGAAGTCTTCGACACGATTCGCAAGGTCGCCAAGGCGGACTCCACCGTGCTGCTGTGCGGCGAGAGCGGCACCGGCAAGGAGCTCTTTGCGCGGCAGATCCACCACTGGTCGCGACGCGCCACGGGCCCGTTCGTCTCCATCAACTGCGGCGCGCTGCCGGAGTCGCTGCTGGAGTCGGAACTGTTCGGCCACGTGAAGGGCAGCTTTACCGGCGCCGTGCGCGACAAGGAGGGCCTGTTCATCGTGGCCCGCGGCGGCACGTTCTTCCTGGACGAGGTGGGCGAGACGAGCCAGTCCATCCAGGTCAAGTTGCTGCGGATCCTGCAGGAGCGCGAGATCATCCCGGTGGGCGGCCAGAAGCCCGTCAAGGTCGACGTGCGCGTGGTCGCGGCCACGAACGCGGACCTGGAGCTGGAAGTGGAGCGCGGCACGTTCCGCGCGGACCTGTTCTACCGGTTGAACGTGATCCCGGTCACGCTGCCGCCGCTGCGCAGCCGCCGCGAGGACATTCCGTTGCTCGTGGACCACTTCCTCCAGCACTACTGTCGCGTCTCGGAGCGCCCCATGATGGAGGTCTCGGACGAGGCCATGCAGGCGCTGGGCCACTACGCCTGGCCGGGCAACGTGCGGGAGCTCGAGAACGTGATCGAACGCGGAGTCATCCTGGAAGAGGGGCCGTGCCTCACGTTGGATTCGCTGCCGGATCGCGTGGTGAGCCAGCGGGCCAGTGACGAGGCGCTGCTGGCCGGCATCGATGCCGACGGCAACCTCACCGGAACGCTCGAAGACGTGGAGCGCGACTACATGATGAAGGTGCTGGAGGTCACGGGCTGGCAGAAGAAGCGAGCGTCTACCATTCTTGGCATCAATTCATCCACGTTGTACCGGAAGATCCAACGATACGGACTGGATCCCGAAAAGACTCCCACCTCGGAAGACGCCGACTCCTGATCGGCTCGACCCGCGCTTGAAGGAACAACGCCCCGTGCGGATCCGGTCGCACGGGGCGTTTTTGTGTCCTGGGGCGTAATGATTGGCCCCCCAGGCACCGATGAAACTGTGGGAAGGGACCTCCCGCATCCGCTTCGCTCCCCCGCATCGCGTTGCACTTCGCAATGTCCGTTGCGAAACGGGAGATCGCTCGAAGGATCGGGCGAGGAGACGGGAATTGGGAGTGGTGGTGGAAGTAGTTGCAGGACATGGGATTGGCTCGCATAGGGACGATGACCCGACGATTGGCACGGCCCATGCAGTTGGTTCGAGCGTACGCCCGAACCGCAGTACCCCCAGGGACTCACATTAGGAGGAGCCTAGATGCTTCGAGGAAATAAGGGTTTTACGCTGATCGAGCTCATGATCGTGGTCGTCATCATCGGTATCCTGGCGGCGATCGCCATCCCGAACTTCATGGGCATGACCAACCGGGCCAAGGTTGCCCAGGTCAAGTCCACCATGCACACGGTCCAGGTCACGGTGGAAGACTTCGCGACCCGGAACAACGGTGTGTACCCGACGAACGCCGCGACCGTGACGGCCGACGGTGCGCTGGCCCTGGCCGCTCTGCTGCCGGGTGCCGCCATGCCGAACAACCCGTTCACGAACGCGCCGACCACGCTGGACTTCACCGCGGCCCTCGGTACCCCGCCGGCCACGGACGCTGCTGGTGGCGTGTCGCTGAACCTGGTCCCGACGGTCGCCGGTGGCGCCATCGACGCCTACGACATCACGGGCGAGGATGACACCGGTGCGATCCTCTCGCTGGTGCTGACGAACCAGTAGAACACTTCGAACCCAGTTCGAACGCGGGGTCAGGGACGAGAGTCCCTGGCCCTTTTTCGTGTGCCCGCCCCGTTCCGCGTCCTGCCCTCAACTCTCCCCCCGGATCCGCCGATGTCGAAGGTGACCCTGTTCCGCTGAAGAAAGCCGAAAGCCCGTCTCCAGGAGATCCCGTGTCCGACCTGCTCATCGACCTGCAAGGCATTCGAAAGGTATTCCGGAGCCCCTTCCTGCAGCGCCCCAAGGTGGCGCTGCACGGGCTGGACCTCCAGGTCCGGGCCGGGGAGATCTTCGGGTTTCTGGGCCCCAACGGCGCGGGCAAGACCACCGCGATCAAGGTCCTGCTGGGTCTCATCCGCCCCACGCAGGGGGCCGGCACCCTGCTAGGACAGCCGTTCGGAAGCGTGGACGCCCGGCGGGATCTGGGATTCCTGCCCGACGCCCCCAATTTCTACAGGTACCTCACCGCCCGCGAACTCCTGACGTTCGCCGGCGAGCTGCATCGCCTGGAGTCGGCCACCCTGAAGGATCGGGTGGCGGCCGTGCTGCACCGCGTTCATCTGGACGAGGAGTCGTGGGACCGCCAGCTGCGGACGTACTCGCGCGGCATGCTGCAGCGGGTCGGGATTGCGGTGGCGATCCTGCATCAGCCGCGGCTCGTGGTGCTGGACGAGCCCATGAACGGACTGGATCCGCAGGGCCGCAGCGAGTTCCGCGATCTCATCCGTTCGCTGCGGGGCGAGGGCGCCACGGTGTTCCTGTCCACGCACGTGCTGGCCGACATCGAGGCAACGGCGGATCGCGTGGCGATCCTCAACCAGGGCGAGCTGCTCCAGTGCGGCTCGCTGGACGACTTCCTGTCCAACGACGGTCGCGTGGTGGAGCTGGGCTTCTCCGCAAACATGCAGACGTCCGGGTTGGACCGCTGCTTCCGGAATCTCCGTCCCGGCGCCACCGGGTGGATCGGCGAGGTGGATCGAACCGAAGCCGAGGCGGTGGTGCGCAAGATCCTGGACGAAGGCGGCAACCTCCTCACGTTCGCTCCGCGGCGCGTCTCGCTGGAGGAGTACTTCCTGCAGATGACGGCTTCGGAGGTGCGGCGACCCCATCGGTCCGCGGTGGACGCCCCGGAGCGGTCCAGCGGCCGCAGCCGGGAGTCCGGCGATCGAACGGAGCGACCGGCGGTGAGCGAGAAGGGGGAATCGCGGTGACCACGTTGATTCTGGCGC
>BQJX01000049.1 GCA_021604925.1 Gemmatimonadota bacterium | reverse complement strand
GAAGAAGTCGGACGGGGCCCCGGTGTTCTCGCCGGATGGGCGCTGGATCGCGTTCACCTCCAAGCGGGGCGACCATCCCGGGATCCACCTGATTCCCACCGATGGCGGCGAGGCGCGGACCCTGGTGGAAAAGGACGGGTCGTTCTCGAGCGTGTCCTTCTCGCCGGACGGGAAGCGCATCCTCTGTTCGTTCCGGGCGAACGATCCGCCCGAGAAGTCGGACGATTCGTCGACGAACGACGCGGGTGCCGCGGACAAGAACGAGCCTCCCGTCTATCGGCACGTCACGCGTCTCTTCTATCGCCTGGACGGGGAAGGGTTCCTGCCCAAGGACGGCTTCCACGTGTGGACGTTCGACATCGAGACGGGAGAAGGGAAGCAGCTGACGCGCAGCGGTGCGCGGCGCGAAGAGCTGCATCCCTCGTACTCGCCGGACGGTCGCTGGATCGCCTACGTGACGAATCGGCGACCGGACCCGGATCTGGAGCCGGACCAATCGGAGCTGATGGTGATCCCGGCCAAGGGCGGCAAGGCGCGGGTCGTGCGGACTCCCGCCGGCGTGGTGGCGCAGCCCCGGTTCTCCCCGGACGGCAAGACCATCGCGTACCTCGGTCACGCCGACACGGACGACCCCTGGTACGAGATCATTCGCGTCTGGACGGTTCCGTTCCGCGGCGGCCAGGCCAAGTGCCTCTGTCCGCGCTTCGATCGTCAGGCGATGGACGACACCATCTCGGACAGCAGCGTGGGGTTCTTCGAGATGGCGCCGGCGTGGAGCGCCGATGGGAAGTCCATCGTGTTCCTGTCGGCGGGCGACGGGTCGACCGGGCTCTACCGCGTGAGCGCGCGCGGAGGTACGCCGCGCCTGATCACCGCGACGCGCCAGCACATCCAGTGCGCTTCCGTGTCCGCGAGCGGGAGGGTGGCCAGCGCCGTGATCGCCACGGCCACGAAGCCGGCGGAGATCCACACCGTGGACCTGCGCACCGGCGATCAGGAGGCGATCACGGAGTTGAACCGCGACTGGCTCCGCCGGGTGCAACTGCAGAAGCCGGAACGGGTGCGCTACCCGTCCACGGACGGGGCCAAGGTGGAGGCGTGGATCCTGAAGCCGCCGCGCTTCAATCCGCGTCGCCGGTATCCCGCCATCGTCCAGGTGCACGGCGGTCCGATGGCGCAGTACGGATACTCGTTCTTCCACGAGTTGCAGCTGATGGCCGCGCGCGGCTATGTGGTGTTCTACGCCAATCCCCGGGGCTCGTCGGGCTACGGACGGAAGTGGGCGGAGGCGATCAAGGAGGACTGGGGGGGCGCGGACTGGGACGACGTATCCGCCGGGACGGACTACCTGGCGGCGCTTCCCTACGTGAACGACCAGCGCATCGGCATCACCGGGGGGTCCTACGGAGGATTCATGACGAACTGGGCGGTCGGCCACACCAACCGCTACCGCGCAGCGGTGACGCAGCGCTCCGTCGTGGACATGACGCCGTTCTTCGGATCCTCGGACGTGGGCTACCTCTTCCACTACGAGCTGGGCGGCTATCCGTGGGAGAACCGCGAGGGGTACGCGGCGCAGTCGCCGTTGACCTTCGTGAAGAAGATCCGCACTCCGCTTCTGATCATCCATTCGGAGAGCGACTTGCGTTGCAACATAGAACAGGCGGAGAATCTGTTTGCGGCGCTCAAGGTGCTCAAGCGGACCACCGAGATGGTCCGGTTCCCGGGAGAACCGCACGGCCTGTCGCGCGGCGGCCGACCGGACCGGCGCGTGGTGCGGCTGGAGAAGATCCTGGACTGGTTCGAGCGGTACCTGTAGCTCCACGACCCTCGGGAGGAGAAGCATGAACTGGATGCGCGTGATCCTGACCACACTGGTCGGCGGCGTGGCAATGTGGCTGACCAGCTTCGTGGCGCACGGCTTGCTCCTCGGCAGCACCTACCTGCAGTACCCCGAGGTGTTCTCGCAGGAAGCCGCCAACCCCTTCAGGTTCCTGGGCGTCGAGATCCTGATCGCCTTCCCCGCGGTCCTGATCTTTGCGAAGACGCGCGGTTCGTGGGCCGCCGGAGTGGGCGGCGGCGTGGCGTTCGGATTCTGGGTGGGTCTGGTGGGCGCGTTCGGACAGCTGTTCCTCCCGATGGTCATCACGGACTTCCCGTGCTTCCTGGGGTGGTACTGGGTCGGAATCAGCGTGGCCGTGAGCATCGTTCTGGGAATCGTCGCCGGCCTGATGATCCAGGAATCGTGATCGAAGCAGGAGGCGCGGGCCGGCGTGCGTGTCCCCGGCCGCAGGGACGCGGCCGCCGAGGCTAGCGGAGGAGAACCACCTTCGTCTTCGCGACCGCGTCGTCGCTGCGGAATAGCGCGTAGTAGACGCCCGCCGCGAGTCGGCCGCCGGTGGCATCGCGAGTGGCCCATGCGGCTTCGCGGGCGTTGGCTTCCACGGCCCGCTTCAGGACCCGCCGCCCCGAGGAGTCGAACACCTCGAGAACGCCCGTCCCGCCGCGATGTTCCGGGAGCGTGAAGACGACCGGGCCGCGGGAGGGGACCGGCCTCACCCGGAAATCATGCGACCATGCGTTGGCCGCAATGGGCGCGCCCACCGGAGTCTCGGTCTCGTACACCGTCACGTGCCCTTCCGGGACGTCGGTCAGGACCGAGACGATTCCCGACGGCCACTCGACCCGCAGCGTGTCCACCGAGTGGTCGCTGTACAGGCCGAAGTACACGTCCGTGGAAACCTGCGAGCCGCGCCACGCGTTTCCGGCCACGTACTGGTGCTGCGGTCCCGGCCGCGGAGAGATGCAGGTGACCCAGGACCCGAACCCGTCGCGATTCGAGATCGTTCCCACGAGATGGACGCGGAGCCAACCGCGGGAGTTGGAGTCGTTCTTGTAGAGGCGGTCGATCTCCTGAAGCGTGAAGAGCCGCGGGGGCGCTCCCGAGAGGATCGCCACGTCCAGGTCGCCGTCGCCGTCGTAGTCATCCCACGCGCATCCGTCTCCCAGCCCGAAGATGGGACCCTCGGCGTCCTGACTACCGGTCTCGTCGGTGAAGCGGGTG
The DNA here is from genome assembly GCA_021604925.1 of Gemmatimonadota bacterium. Lineage (GTDB taxonomy): Bacteria > ARS69 > ARS69 > ARS69 > ARS69 > BQJX01. The sequence continues at coordinate 7,310 of BQJX01000049.1, read as the reverse complement.
ATCCGATTCCGATAGAGGATGTCCTGTTCGTTCTGGTTCTTGGTGTCGCCCTTGGCAAGCACGTGGAGATCCTGGTCGCCGTCCTTGTCGTAGTCCACCCAGGTGAGGTGACGCACGTTCACCGTGTCGTTCAGCTGGTACTGCGACGTCCGGTCCACAAACCCGCTGGTTGTGTTCTCGTAGAGGCGCGTTCCCCGGGGACCCGGCGTGTACGGCTCGAAGTCGCTCGTGCTGGGTGTGCCCATCCAGCCGTTGGTGGTGAGGAAGCCGCCGAAGTTCGTGCCGATCCCGGCCGGCGAACTGCCGCGCACCTTCCACGTGTTGCCGTCCGCCCAGATGTACAGGCCCACCGAGACTCCCGGCGTGAACGTGGGCATGCCCTGGGCCGATCCGGGGCTCATGGTGAACGGCGACGTGCCGCCGGGGTTGACTCCGGCCGCCCCGATGAAGATCCGGGACGCGTCGTACTCGCCCTCCACGAACAGATCAAACGTGATCGCCGAGCCGCTGGAACTGAAGTCGAATCCGTCGATGCCGTTCTCGCCCTCACGCGTATTCATGAAGAACGACAGCGAATCGGAATCCCCGTCCACCGCGTCGAAGAGCGCCTCGTCGCCGTACCCGACGGCGAGATCAAGATCCCCGTCCCGGTCGAAGTCCGCCCATGCGGCCGCGGCCACGGGGCCGATGCCCCCCGGGATCTCGGTGCTGGTCACGTCCGTGAAGGACGCGTTGCCGTCATTGCGATAGAGATGCGAAACGCTGGCCGGATCCTCCTCGCCGGAGACGAACAGATCGGCGTCTCCGTCGCGGTCGTAATCGCCCCAGATGCCGCCGACGCTGCCGTTGTCGTCGTCCATCCCGGCGGCCGCGGCGACATCCGTGAACACGCCGAATCCGTTGTTCAGATACAGGGAGTTCGGATAGCCCACGCGCTTGCCCTTCGCTACGAACAGGTCGAGCGTGCCGTCCCGGTCCACGTCCATCACCGAGCAACTGCGGCCACGCCCCAGCGGGTCGGTCAGTCCGGCCGACGCCGCGATATCCACAAAGCTCAGGTTGCCGTCGTTGCGGTAGAAGAAGTTGTCCACACCGCCGGCCCCGCCGACCGCCCCCGCGCTGATGTAAATGTCGGCGTCGCCGTCGTTGTCGAAGTCGGCGAGCACGGCGCCGTGGTGGTCGCCCGGGTCGAAGAGCAGCTTGGTCTGCGTGGTGTCAAAGGTGCCGTTGCCCTGGTTCAGGTAGATCAACGGCGGCCGGAAGTGGCGACCCGTGAAGAGGTCCAGGTCGCCGTCGCCGTCGATGTCGTTCCAGGCGGCTCCGTACGTGAACTCGGTCTCGGTGATTCCGGCGCTCGTGGACACATCGTCAAAGTCGGCCCACGCAACGGCGCTCAGCGTCAAACCGATGGCGAGGGCAACGAGCGGCACCCCCGGGCGGCCCGCAAGGGGACCATGGCCCGTCCGGCTGGAAAACGGGAGCAAGGGGGAGCCTCCAGGTGCAGGATCAGGGTGGACGGTCCCGAATGCCGGGTCCGCCGCGCGGCGTGCATGGTACCAGAATCGGTGGGGTGAATGGAATGGGCCCGGCCGAGAGGGGGCTCCAGGTGGGCCTTCCGGGGCGGCCACCCCGCCCGGCTTCTTCAGCCTTGACTAGTGTGAATTTAACAGTATAGTGAGACTCACACCGATGGCCAACTGACAGCAGCCAGACGCGCGGCGTCCATTGCCGCGTTGGGAGGACCGCGGAAATGACCCACCCGGAACCGAGCCCGGCGACCCGGAAGTTCCAGAAGGAGCTGAACGCCGGCACGGTTTCGTTCGTGCTTTTGGGGGTGCTGAGTCACGCGACCGAGCCGCTCTACGGATACCAGATCGCCAAGCAGCTCGAGACCGGTTCCGAGGACGTGACCATGATGAAGCAGGGAGCCCTCTATCCGGTGCTGCGGTCGCTGGAGAAGAACGGGCTGTTGGCGAGTCGCGTGGAACCCTCCCTTTCGGGTCCGCCGCGTCGCTACTACGAGATCACCGAGACGGGTCGGGAAGCCTTCGCGCAGTGGACCACGATCTGGCATCACAACACGCGGTTCGTCGATGCCGTACTCAAAGGAAGCTACCATGTCTGAGCAGATTGACCTCTACCTCGACAGGCTCCGCGCCGTGTTGGCGGGAAGCGACACGGCCACGGTTCACGATGCGATCGCGGACGCGGAGGAGCACCTCCGCACGGCCCTGGAAGGTGCGAAGCACTCCGCGCCCGATGCCACCGACGCGGAACTGCTGGCTCCCATCCTCGCGCAGTACGGAACGCCGGAAGAGGTCGCCAAGGCGTACCTCGATCTGGAGACCCGGATGGTCCCGACGTTCGCGCCGCGCACGCCGGTCGCGCATCGGTCCGTGGTGGGTCGCGTCGTGGGTGTGCTCGTGGATCCTCGAGCCTACGCAGCCCTCCTCTTCATGCTGTTCTCGCTGATCACCGGCGTTCTCTTCTTCACCTGGGCCGTGACGGGGATTTCCCTGAGCCTCGGGTTGGCCATCACGATCCTCGGGCTGCCCTTCTTCGGGTTCTTCGTCTACTCGGTCGAAGGTCTGGCGCTCGTGGAGGGGCGCATCGTGGAGGCCATGCTGGGCGTGCGGATGCCGCGGCGGCAGAGTCCCCCCCAGAAGGGAATCGGCGTATGGCGGCGGTTCAAGGCGCGGCTGACCGACAAGCGCGGTTGGACGTCGATCCTGTACATGATCCTCAAGCTGCCGCTCGGCGTCCTGTCGTTCTCGGTGTTCATCACGTTGATCGCCTACGCGTTGCAGCTGATCCTGCATCCGGTGATCCGTTGGCTGTGGGATGCGCCGTTCATCAACATCTCGGGGGTGGAGTACTTCGTTCCCGTTGGGTTGTATCCGGTCTTCCTGATCGCCGGCATTCTGGACCTCATCCTCATTCTGCACCTTGCCCGATTTGCGGCCAAGGGCTACGGGGCCATGGCGAAGGCGATGCTGGTGCGGGCGTAGCGGCGCCGTGGAGCAACGGCCAACAGAAGAACGGCCCGGTCGACAGTGACCGGGCCGTTCCTGTTCGAGATCCGCCGCCGAAGTCTCTGGGCCGCGAAGTTCTACTTCACAAAGACCATCTTCCGCTCGCGCTCCTGATCCCCCGCGACCAGGCGATAGAAGTACACGCCGGAAGCCACGGTTTGTCCGGCGTTGTCGCGGCCGTCCCAGGCGACCCGATGGCGCCCCGCCGCCACGGTCCGATCCATGAGCGTGCGAACGAGTCGCCCGCCTACATCGTAGATCTGGAGGTTCACGTTCTCCGTGGTGGGCAGCGCAAAGTGGATCCGCGTGTTGTCCGCGAACGGGTTCGGGAAGCTCTGGGCCAGGGCGAGTTCGGTGACCGGTCCTTCGCCCAGCGCCACGTCCACGGCGCCGCCATTCACCTGGACCGCGTGGGCCGTGGCGTTGCCCCAGTTCCCGGCCGCATCCTGCCCGCGCACCCACAGGAACGTGGCCCCACCCGGCAGCGTGTTCGTGTCCAGCGCCGCCGATACGGACTCCTGCACTGAGCTGAACGCGCCGGTCATGGCCGTTCCGGAACCGGCGGCCGCCGGCGAAGCCCCGGCACTCCACTCCGCCGCCACCACGTTGCTTCCGCCGGTCAACGCGTCCGACACGGTGGCGGTCAGCGTGGCGGCTCCGCCAATGTCGATGGGCGTGGGGGAGACGCTGGGCGATCCGGCCACCACCACCGGCCCCGTCGTCTCGTTGCCCGGAATCGCGATCGTGAAGTCGTTGTCCGAGGTGTCCGAGCCGGAGAGCACCGGGGCTCCGTCATCCTCCACCACAACCCGCACCCGGTAGTTCGTGTCGGTCGGCAACGCGCTCACGTTCCACGCGTAGGGCGATGAACCGGGTGACGTGGTGATCACGTTCCAGCTCATCCCGCTGTCATCCGAGTATTCCAGGCGCGTGGTCGCCGCGTTCCGTCCGGCGCCGGTGTCGGTCGCCTCCGTCCAGGAGATGGACACCGGGCTACTCACGAAGGACTCGCCGCCGTTCGGCGAACTCACCGCCGCGTCCGGATGGTCCCCACCGATCAGGTACTGCAGCGTCTGATCGAGGACGTCGGCGCGGTCCGACGCGTTGTTGAGTCCCAGGTATTCCCAGAACATGGCGACGGTGCGCGTGGGCATGCCGCCCCACACACCTTGCCCCAGCGTCCCCAGGTTGCCGCCGCTCTCCCAGCGAACGGAGATGTCGTCCGCACTCGTGTCGTTGTTGCGCCACACGTAGCTTGCCGTTCCGGACCCGTCCAGCTTGGTGATCTCGTCACCCGCGGCGCCGTCGCGATGCGGCGTGTACGGCATCCCGCCGACGTGCCCGCCGGAGATCGGGTCACCGACCACTCCCACGATGCTGGACCAGGTGGTGGGATCGGAGTCCCAGGACGCGTGCATGGTGTTCTGGAACCACTGCCACTTGTTGAAGCCGTAGTAGCCCGAACTCGGATCCGAGTAGGACCAGGCCACGTCGTGCGAGACGAAGGCGATCCGTCCGCCGCCGTTGTGGAGCGCCTCCAGGGAATCCCGGGCCGGCTTCTTGAAGGTCTGGTACTGCTCCCAGCCCACCTGCCACCACACCGCCTTGTAGGAGCGAAGTCCGGAGTTGGAGTCGCCCAGCAGCACGAGATCGGCCTCGTCCTTGTTCCACTGGTCATACGTCCAACCCGTGGTGTTGAACGCGGTGTCGTAGCGATCGAAGTTGTCGACCGTGTTGGGATCCGCGTTCACCAGCAGCACGTCGGGACGCTTGCCGGTCGTGAGTTGGTAGTGATTTCCGCCGAAGTCGTCGCGGACCAGGTTGCCCTGGTGATCCTGCGAAAGCACATCAAAGTAGTAGGTGGTCTCCGCCGTGAGTCCCGTGACCTGGTGGGCGTGGGAGGAGGTCAGCGACGCGTCGAGGGTGGAGAACGACCCCAGCGCCGGCGTGGTTCCGAACTCGACCTGGGACGTGGCCGCGGAGTTCGTCGACCAGTGTACGATGGCGCTCACATCCTTGGCGGTCACGGACACGGCGGTCACTTCCGGATCGTCCGCGTCCACCGTGGCGGTGGCCGTGGCCGTGTGCGACGGGCTGGAGTCCACGTAGGAAACCGTGAGCACGTCGCCCTCGGACACGGAAATCCGCCCGTCGGAAGAAGACGTCCCTTCCAGCGTCAGCGGGACGGATCCCTCATACACGCCACCGCTTCCGGCGATCAGGAACGTCTCTCCGGCCGCCTCCGTCGTGGAACTCACGTCCACGGATACCGATCCGCCGGCGTCCGTGTCCTCCACGCGGATCGCCAGGCTCTCGTTCGGGCCGTAGCTGGCCGCGTCCATCGTGACCACGCCCGCGCTCCCGCCCAGCGCCCCGGACACGACCAGCGCGTACGGCTGCGGTCCGAACGGAACGTTGGCGCCTTCCACGCGGATCGTGTAGTTGCCGACCACGGGAGTGGCGCGGCGAACGTTCTCTTCCACGTTGCGATCGTCGGCCGTTCCGCCGGTCACGGACTGGCCCCCGGACCACTGGTTGCCCAGGTACGTGGTGGCGCCCTGCTCCACGACCAGGTCCAGGTCGTTGACCAGGTTGATGGCCGCGGTGGGAGTGGAGGCCACGTCCGTCCAGACCAGCGTGATCTTGAGGTCCTCGGACGAACTCGGCACGTAGATCTGGTATTCGCGGGCCTCACCGGTGGTCACGCCGTCCGCCTCGTCCAGGACCACGGTGGCGCGGGTGTCCCCGGGGAAGAACATCACGTTGTCCAGCAGGATGCGCCCCCACCCGATGTTGTTATCGGGAATCGAATACGAGCTGAAGTCGTCCACGCCCGAGTTCACCATCATGGCCTTGAGCAATGCGGCCGAGGGCGTGAATGCGTTGGCCGGGACCGCGGTTCCGGTGGGATACCACCCGTCCGTGAAGTACTGGCGGGCGAGCGTTGCGGAACCCGCCAGGTTCGGGCACGACATGGAGGTGCCCGAAAGCGTCTGGTAGGACGCGTCCCCGGATCCCGATGCCGACACCACGCTCTGCCCCGGCGAGCACACCGTCGGCTTGTAGCGGTTGTCATCCGTGGGCCCGCGACTCGTGGACGAGTAGATCAGGTTGGCGCTCGTTCCGTTTCGGGTGCCGCCGGAGGACAGGATGTTCTTGGCCGCTCCCGGGGAGCCCACGGTGTTGGCGCCGCCGGAGTTCCCGTTCGAGAAGCAGATGAGGAAGTCCTTGTGGTTCCACATGAACTGGTCCGTCGTCATGCACGTGATGGTGTAGGCGCCTCCGGTGGACGACCCCCAGCTGTTGGAGCTGACGCGCGCCGCGCCGCCCGCGTTCCCGTCGTAGGCCGGCTGGAAGTAGTCGTTCAGGTCGCCCGGCGAGTAGATGGTGTTCAACGTTCCGCCGCCGTCGAGGAAATAGATCTTGGCGCCCTTGGCCATGCCGTCCCGAGTGCTCGAAGCGTGAGGCGAGTCGTCGCCGGCAAACGTTCCCGACGTGTGGGTGCCGTGGTACGAGGCACCGGATGCATCGCCGAACGCGATGTTCGTGTTGGCGTCCGCCTTGATGTAGGCGATCACCTTGCGGTGCGTGGGATACTGACCGAAGCTGTTGATGGTCACGGCGTTGTCCCGGAACATGTTGTGCGACGTGCGGATCCCGCTGTCGCCCACCATGACCACCTGTCCGGTCCCGTCGATGCCGTTGTCCCAGATCTTGCGGTTGCCGTTGATGTTGGTCTGGTCGACCCACTGAACCGCGTCGTTGTTCACGGTGAAGACTTCGCGAGGCTCCACCCATTGCACATCGGGGTGGGCAGCGAGCGCTTCCACTTGCGAGCGCGGGAGTTCCGCACGCACGATTCGGTTCACGCCGTTGTCGGAGCGGTCGGATACCGATCCGCCCAGGAAGCGGACCCGGTCTTCCACGGCGGACAGGTCGCCATCGTCAAACAGAAGAAGCTGGTACTCGCCCACACCGCTGCGATTGGCCATTTCCGCCTGACCGGAGATCCGGTACGCCGGGTGGTACGCGCCGGTCCACGTGACAAACGGCAGCGCGTCGATGGCAGCGCGGTCGCGTGCGTTCAGCCGCACCAGAAACGCGTAGTTCGGCACGAACGACTCGATCCGGCCGCCCGCGGCCGAGATGGCCTGCGCCCATCCGTCCTGCACCGGACCATTCAACTGGACCAGCAGGGAGATGCGATCGTCCAGGGCCACGTTCTCCGGCGAGCGAAGGGCCTCCGGGATCGCCGGTTCGCCGGCGCGGGTGTCGAAC
>BQJX01000048.1 GCA_021604925.1 Gemmatimonadota bacterium | reverse complement strand
GATCACGTGGTTGAGCACCTCGTCGTTCAGGAACGTTCCGATCAACGAGATGATGACGTCCTTGCCAACCACGCCGGGGCGCAGGCGGCCGCTCAGCGTGAGGCGGACGGCGGGCGGCACTTCCCACCAGGTCTCGCCGGTGGCCCAGATCGCCGCCGCGTCGGTACGGACCACCGGCGTCCCCACGGCGCCCAGCGCTCCGTACAGATTGGAATGCGAGTCCGAGCCCACCACGAAGGTGCCCGGATGAACGAAGCCCTCCTCGGCCATGATCTGATGGCTGATGCCGCTCTTGGCGGGGAAGAACGCGATCCCATGCTTTTCGGCAAAGGCCCGGATCTTCTCGTACTTGGCGAGGTTGCCTTCGCTCTCGTTCTGGATGTCGTGATCCAGGGCAAAGACCGGTTGCGACGGATCCTTCACCCGCTGCGCCCCGATCGTCTCGAACTTGGGAATGACCGCCGCCGTGTTGTCGTGGGTCATCACGTGGAAGGGGCGGATTCGAACGACATCCCCCGTGCGGACCAGGCGGGAGCCGCGGCCCACGGCGAAGCGCTGGGCGATCTTCTCAAGGACGGTCTGTCCCATCTGGTTCCCTCCCCGGTCGGCAGGCGTCGTTTTCAATCTAGCAGGGGCGTCAGGCGGCGGCAAGCTGGGCACGGCCCGGCCTCAGTACGCCTCGCGGGGACGCGCCCCCCAAAGAAAAAAGGACGCGGCCGAAGCCGCGCCCTTCCGGATTCGCCCCTGCGGGCCATCCTGTCCGGCGTCTTCCTAGTTGGCCTGGGAAGCCGCGCGGATTTCCTCGAAGCGCACCAGCTGCTTCTGGTAGTGCTCGCTGTCACCGTGCTCCGCCAGCGCCTGCCGGATCAGTTCCACCGCGTCGTCGCAGTTGCCCTGCGCGTTGCAGATCTCGGCCGCCGTATCCAGGATCATGGCGCGATCCTTTCCGGGCGACGCCAGTTCCGCTCCGCGACGGGCCAGCACGAGCGCCTCGTCCAGGTTCGTGTTGGCCTCGAAGCACCACCACGAGAACGAGTTCAACGCGCTGGGGTCGTCCTTCCAACCCTCGGGCATGGTCGCGTACTTGAGCTGGACCGCCTTGTCGGCGTTCTTCTCCACCAGCAGCGCGTGATCGACCGCCAGCCGGGCGTGCGTCTTGGCCAGACCCTCGTCCGTGGTGCCCTTCGTGGCGGCGAGTGCCGGCGCCAGGTAGGCCACGCCGAGAGTCGGATCCTCGACCTTCCGCCCGATGCGCTGCATGGTCTGAGCCACGTTCACGACTTCATTCGGATTCATGTTCGAACTCGCCACGACCGCATCCGCCGTCATCCGAACCGCGTCCACCGAGAGCCCATCGTTGTAGATGAACTCGGAAGCCGTGTAGTCGAAGCGCAGAGCGGCCATGTTCGGCGCGTCCTGCAGCTTGTCGACCTTGTCCACGAATCCCAGCGCCGCCACGTAGTCTCCACGTGTGGCGTGGTACCGGGCCACCCGGATCCCGTCGAGGGCCGTCGGTGCGCTCGCGAAGCGGGTCGTCTTTTCATCGATCGTGGTGGGATCGGTCACGGCCGGAGACAGCATGTCCAGGAACGACTCCTTGGCGTAGCCGTTCCAGGTGTCCATCACGTCGCCTTCCGCGTTCGCAACCACGAACGTGGGGTAACCCTGCACCTTGTACTGGGCGGCGAGGTCCGGGCCTTCGCCCTTTTCCGCGTCGATCTTGAACAGGACGACATCGCCCAGGGCCTTCATCACTTGCTCGTCTGATTCCGCCGCACGGGCGAAACGCTTACAAGGGCCTCACCAAGTGGCGTAGAAGTCCACCAGCAGCGGCTTGCCCTGCGTAGCGGCCAGAGCCTTCGCCTCGGCGAAGGTCTCCGGTCCCGCCTGGGCGGAGCCGGCCAGCGCGATCGCCAGAACGGCAATCCCACCGAAAAGCGGCGTTCTCATAGCGTGTCCTTTCCGAAACCGTGAATGGTCGAAGGGGTTGACCCTATGTTCGGTGAGTCCGCACCCGGTTGCTACCACAAAATGGGATCGCCCAACGCGCGCGGGGCGGGCCGGCCCACCGCAGGGCCGAGTCGCCACGCCATTCCGGATGGGAATGTCCACTTTTACCGGGACCCGCCCGGCGGGTAGTCCTGGAGGATCTTGGCCACCGCCTCGCTCACGAGTCCCTCCCGATCCCGCTCCGCGATCACGCCGACCCCGGCGCCTTCCCAGACCACCTGATCCAGCTTCGGGTCCACCATCATGATCACGAGCGAGCCCTCGCGGTACCGATCCACCGCCACCACGCGGCCGTGGTAGCGCCGCGGTCGGTAGTCGCGATACACATCCACGCGTTGCCGCGAACTGATCCGATAGACCAGCAGCAGGTCGGCGCCCTTGTCCTTCTCGCGGTACTCCAGACCGCGAGCCTGCAGTTCCCGGACCACGGCTCGTCGCACTCTCGTGTCGAGAAGCGAAGTGTCTCCGGTGCGGAAGTCGTCGGTCTTCTGGGTGGGAGCCCAGCGGAAGGTGCGGTAGCGCGAGAAGTCCACCTCGCGATCCCAGTCCGTGGTGACTCGCACGGACGAACAGCCGCCCAGGAACAGCAGCAGGCCACAGAAGAGAGCCGGAACCCGGCGCGATCGATTCATGAGCGACCTCAATGCGAAGGGGTAGGTTCCCCGAATCTAGGCCACCCCGGACTCGACCGCAACGGGGAGCGGGCCCCCCGACCGGAGTCGAAGGGCCCGCCGTGGTGTGCTGTCCCCGGGGTCAGCGGACGCGGAGAGTCGCGCGGGAGGTTCCCGCCGGCAGCCAGGCCGCCTCCAGCGTGAGATGGTACGTGCCGGGAGTCGCCAGAAACGCGGCCTCCCCCGGCGTCAGCCGCAGCCGCAGCGTCACGCTCTCCCCGGGACGAAGAACCTGCAGCGCGCGCGATTGCCGGCCCGAGCCCAGGAGCACCTCGTTCCACTTCGAATCCACCACGCGCAACCGGATCGAATCCAGGTCCAGCGACGCGGGAATCGAGGCGTCGGTCCGACCGTCGTTCGTGATGGTGACCACGAGTTCCAGCGGCGCCCCGGCCCGCGCGGGCGTAGGATTGGACCGGAGTTCCACGCGAAGCGCCGACCCGAGCGAGGAGAACAGGCTCTCCTCCGGACGAGGCGGTGGTGCATCGGACGCGCGGTCCTGCCGCGCCCCGTTCTCCCGCCGATCCCGGTCGCCGATGGAAAGGGCGCTCTCGCGCGACGCTTTCACGCGCGCCTCCTTCTTGACCTCGGACACCATCGGCGAACCGGGGACATTCCGGGAGCGGCCCACGAATCCACCGGCGCTCCCCAGCTGCGCCTCGACCTCGTCCACCTCGCCGAACACGCCCTCGAAACTCACGCCCTCCGGCATGGTCAGCGGAACGCGCACGGTCTTCGGGCGACCGTCGGAGACGATCCACCGCTCCTCGACCGCCACGAACGAGGTGTACTTGGTGACGAGGCGATGCCGAAGGCCGAGTTCCGTGATCTGCTCCACCACGTCCGGAATCTCGCCGCGCACCATCTCCTTCTCCAGACCGGCGATCCGCGCGCGGGCCCACAGCGATCCCACCGCCGGGTTCCCGGACTCGCGCTTGGGCAGGTTCAGGGTCACTTCCTCGGACCACGCCCGGCCCGCAATGCGGCCGGACACTCGGACCTTGCCGCGTCCGCCCTTCGCGTAGCGCGCGTGCACGGTCAGCGGCCGCCCGTCAAAGAGATCCGGCACCCGGTGCGGCAACGCGTCTTCCACATCCACTCCCACCCATTCCACGCGCACGTCGGTGAGGTACGGATTGCGGATGCGTCCGTAGAACCTGGCCACCTCGTCGCCGATCGAACTGCCGGGCAGGAAGTACTGCACCTCGCCGCGGCCCTCTTCCGACATGCGATCGAGCAGGAACCGGTTCACGGAGCTGCCGACACCGAACGAGAACAGGCGCGCCGATCCCACACTGCGACGGATCTCGGCCAGGATCTCATCCTCGTTGCCGATGTACCCATCGGTCAGGAACATCACCATGCGCAGGCGATCGGGATCCTCCGGGAATCCCAGCGAGGCCTTGATTCCCTCGATCATCATGGTGCCGCCCCCGCCCGACAGCTGATCGATGTAGGCCACGCCGCGCGCCACGTTCTCCGGGGTGGCCGCGATCGGCGCCGGCGCCAGTCCGGACGCCTGGCTCGAGAAGCGGATGATCTGGAAGGTGTCGTTCGCGTTCACGTTGCGGAGAGCATGGCGAACGAGCGACTTGGCCGCCGCCATGGGCTCACCCGACATGGAACCGGAACAGTCGAGGACAAAGATCATCTCCTTGGGCGTGACTTCGCCCGGGGTGAGATTCAGCTTGGGATGCAACAGCAGCGTGAGGTATCCGTCGTCGCCGTTGTGATACGCCAGCACCCCGGTCTGGACCTCGTCTCCCGCCACGCGGCAGCGCAGCACCAGGTCCTTGTTCGGAATGCGGTCGTTCGGGTGCAGACGGACGCTGGCGCGCCCGCCCTTCTTCGGCTCCACGTCGACGCGATGGGTCGGGCTGGTCAGGTCCGCGATGGCGATCCCGGCGTCCCATTCCACGTTCACTTCGATGTCGTGTCCGGACCGGATGCTCGGCGGCAGGTACGGCGGCGTGATGCGCTCCGCGTCGCGGACGCCGCCCGAACGCGGCACCCCCGAGACCCACTCTCCCCCGGCCGGCACCAGCTGCGCCTGGGAAGCCGGCGGAATGAACCGGGGCCCCACCACCATGGGATAGGCGAACTCGTACACGCCGCGCTCGTAGTCCAGCGTCTCCACGTACACCAGCGTGATCTCGATCTCGCTGCCGGGGAGAATGTTGGCGACGGACTGTGTGAAGATGTTCGGGCGCTCCTGCTCCAGCAGCGCGGCCACGTGCCCGGAGTTGCGCGCGTTCTCGTAGATGCGCCGGGCCTCGTCGCGGCGTTCGATGAGGCCGCGAACCGTGCGCTCGCCGAGCTGCATGGTCATGTCCGACACCGCCGCCTCGTGCGGAAGCGGGAACACGTAGACCGCCTCGATGGTCTCCGTGTACGGATTCGTGAACGTCTGCGTCACCACCACGTTGGCCACGCCGCCCGACACCTGCGCGTCCACCCGCGTGTGCTTCAGGGGGAAGTCGCGCTGGACCGTCTGCCCATCCACCACCACGTGCAGGCCGCCGGTGCCGGTCCCGCACCAGTCGGCGGGGACCGTGTCCTGGCCGATCCCGAGTTCGCAACGGCCGGGGGGAAGTTCGTCCTGACCGAGCCCGGTCCCGGACCGGTCGGTGAGGATCGCGTCCTGTCCGGTCAACAGGCTCGGGGTCGGATCCGGCACCGGCGGGCGCACCCGCTCGGTCGATTGGCCGGACGTGGCCAGCAGCAGGAGGCCGGCCGCCAGGCCGGGCAACGTGCCGAGACGCGCCATGTTTCTGATTCGCTGATGCCTCGTATTCATCGGGTTCCTCCGGAATCGGGATCGGTGTTGCCACCGCCTCTGGGTTCGAAGGGAGTACTCGCCGCGGGGCGGTCTATTCCCGCGGCGGCGCGCTTTTTCGGCTCCCCGGGGTCCCGACGGCGAGATGGGGTTCGCTCGGCTCTCCCGAGCCCTTGACGGAGCTTGGCCATTTGGCATATTGGCCAATAGAGGAAGGGGCACCCGATGAACGCACAGGAAAAGGCCCGCTACGAAGTCCGGGCCACGATCATCAAGGCGATGGGCCACCCCACCCGGCTCTTCATGGTGGAGGAGCTCTCCAAAGGCGAACGCTGCGTTTGCGAGCTCACCGACATGGTGGGAGCCGACATCTCGACCGTGTCCAAGCACCTCTCGGTGCTCAAGAACGCCGGCATCGTCCAGGACGACAAGCGGGGCTCTCAGGTCTTCTACTCGCTCCTGGTCCCTTGCGTACTGAACTTCTTCTCCTGCGTGGAATCCGTGCTGGAGTCCCGCGCCAAGGAGCAGGCTCAACGGACGAAGTAGCTGCTCCTTTCATGCATCATTTGGCCATTCGGCCAAAGCGCCAAGGATGAGTCATGAGCTGGAAAGACGAATGGAAGCCGCTCCTCGCGATCGTCGCGATCTTCCTCGCCTGCTTCTGGCTCCCCGTGGGAAGCACCCGCTTCGACGCCTCGGTTCTCGAAGCGCTCCACCTCGTGAAATGGTACGCGCAGGAGCATGTGCTCCTCTGCCTCATCCCGGCCTTCTTCATCGCCGGTGCCATCGCCACGTTCGTGAGCCAGGCTTCGGTCATGCGCTACCTCGGGGCGCGGGCCAACAAGGTGCTGGCCTACAGCGTTGCCTCCGTCTCGGGCACCATCCTCGCCGTCTGCTCCTGCACCGTGCTTCCGCTCTTTGCCGGGATCTACCGACGCGGAGCCGGACTGGGCCCCGCCACCGCGTTTCTCTACTCGGGCCCCGCCATCAACGTGCTGGCCATCATTCTCACGGCGCGCGTTCTCGGGATCGAACTCGGAGCGGCGCGGGCGATCGGCGCCATCGTCTTCAGCGTCGTCATCGGGCTCCTGATGCAGTTCATCTTCCGGAACGACGTGGAAGAAGTCCCGGTGAACACTCCGGCCGACGGGGATGCGGCACCACCCCGGAGCCTGGCCCAGGACGCTCTCTACTTTGCCTCGCTGGTCGGCATTCTGGTCTTCGCCAACTGGGCGCCGCCCGCAGAGTCGACCGGCCCGTGGAGCGTCGTCTACACCGCGCGCTGGTTCATCACCAGTGCCTTCGCGCTGGGTCTGGGCGCCATGCTCGTCGCGTGGTTCCGGGCGCCCGGGTGGCAGGTGCTTCTCTCCGGCGTCTTCGTTCTGGGACTCGCCGTCGTCTTTCCGGGCGCCCCGATGGTTCCCTTCGTCGGTGCGATCGTCGCCCTCTCGTACCTCACCAGCACCGCCGACGGCGAGCTCCGGGACTGGTTCTCGTCCTCGTGGGACTTCGCGAAACAGATTCTTCCCCTTCTGCTCTTCGGCGTGCTGGTGGCCGGCGCACTTCTCGGGCGCCCCGGCCACGAAGGCCTCATCCCGGGCGACTGGGTGAGCGCTGCCGTCGGCGGAAACTCGGTCCGCGCCAACCTCTTTGCGTCGGTCGCGGGGGCGTTCATGTACTTCGCGACCCTGACCGAGGTTCCGATTCTCCAGGGACTGCTCGGGGCCGGGATGGGCAAGGGGCCCGCGCTGGCCCTGCTTCTGGCCGGTCCCGCCCTCAGTCTCCCCAACATGTTCGTGATCCGAAGCGTCCTCGGAACGAAGAAGACCCTCGTGTACGTGTCACTGGTCGTGGTCATGGCGACCGTGACTGGAATCCTCTACGGCTCTCTCTTTGGATAGGAGGAAGGTTCCATGAAGACCATCCAGATCCTGGGCACGGGATGCCCGAAGTGCAGGAAGCTCTCCGACAACGCCGAGGTCGCTGCCAAGACGCTGGGCATCGACTACGAACTCGTGAAGGTGACGGACCTGAACGAGATCGCGCGGCTGGGAGCCATGATGACCCCCGGACTTGCCGTGGACGGGGAGCTCAAGAGCAGCGGAAAGGTGCTCTCACCGAAGGATATTCAGGACCTGCTCTAGACCAGCCCCGTTGATTCCAAACGACCAGGGCCCAGGCCCGGAACCCGCTCTTCGGGGCGGTGGAGAGAAGGTGGTCTGATTGACGAAGAACATCCTGATTGCCGCGGCCGCGCTCCTTGTCTTCGCGGCCGCGTTCGTGCTCAAGGAGTCCCCGAAGGAAAGAGGCAAACCCGCCACGGAAGCGGTCTCGACGACCGAAGCAATCCCGATTCCCCTTCCGAGACTCGTGGACCTGGGCTCCGACAAGTGCGTCCCGTGCAAGAAGATGGCTCCTCTCCTGGAGGAACTCCGCACCGAGTACCGCGGCGCGCTGGTCGTCGAGTTCATCGATGTGTGGAAGGACCCGGAAGCGGGCAAGCCCTTCGGGATTCGAGTGATCCCCACCCAGGTCTTCATCGACGCCTCGGGCGAAGAGCGCTTTCGTCACGAGGGGTTCATCGGGAAGGAAGCGATTCTCGAGAAGTGGAAGGAACTCGGCGTTGTGCTGAGCCCACCGTCGCCCGGCTCCGGAGCCTGACGGATGGACAGCCTCTTCTCCACTCTCACCGAGGCCGTCCACGGTTCCGCCCCCATCGCGTTGAGTGCCGCCTTTCTGTGGGGCGTACTCAGCCTCGTGCTCAGTCCCTGTCACCTGGCCAGCATTCCGCTGGTCGTCGCCTTCATCGGCGAGCAGGGAACGTCTTCGGGGAAGCGCGCGTTCACCATCGCCGCGGTCTTTGCCGTCGGCATTCTCGCCACCATCGCTCTGGTCGGCGGCATCACCGCGGCCCTCGGACGGATGCTCGGCGACGTGGGCACCTACGTGAACTACGCACTCGCCCTCATCTTCCTGTTCCTCGGGCTTCACTTCCTCGGCGTCGTACCGATCCCGTGGACCGGCGGAACGCCATCGAACCCGCGCCGGAAGGGCACGCTCGGAGCGTTCATCCTGGGTCTTCTCTTCGGCATCGGGGTCGGGCCGTGCACGTTCGCGTACATGGCCCCCATGCTGGGCGTCACGCTCAAGGTGGCGGCCACGAGTTCACTCTACGGCGTGGCTCTGCTCCTGCTCTACGGCATCGGGCACTGCTCGGTGATCGTGCTGGCCGGCACGTCGGCCCAGCTCGTTCAGCGTACGTTGAACTGGCACGAAGGGTCGCGGGGCGCGGTTCTTCTCCGCCAGGCGTGCGGAGTCCTCGTCATTCTGGGCGGCGCCTACCTGGTCTACACGGCCCCCTGAAGGCGGGATGGCCGAGTTCGCCGCAATCGACGGGACTCCGATCCCGCTCTACACTCCCGACGGGAATAGAATCGCGAATCGCGCGTATTCCGGGAGACGACGGGATGGCCGAACCGAAGGCGGCAGCAGCGGAGGAGCCCGAGGATCGCGATCTGGTCGTCCTGTCCAAGCGCGGGGATCGGGCAGCGTTCGCAACCCTGGTGCAACGCTACCAGCGGCGAGTCTTCGCCCTGGGGCTGCGCTACTTCCGGAACGATGCGGATGCCGACGACCTGGTCCAGGAGACGTTCCTGCGCGCCTGGCGAGCACTGGACCGGTTCGAGGAGGATCGTCCG
Source organism: Gemmatimonadota bacterium (assembly GCA_021604925.1). Lineage (GTDB taxonomy): Bacteria > ARS69 > ARS69 > ARS69 > ARS69 > BQJX01. The sequence goes on along the minus strand of BQJX01000048.1, from coordinate 1,227 downwards.
CTGGCACCCTGGCTCTTCCGGATCGCGGCCAACTGGGCCCTGACCCAGATCGAGGGCCGCAAGCGCCGCCCCTCGGAAGAACTGACCGATGAGCACCACTGGCAGGGACCCTCTCCGGAGGAGCACACGGACGCCTCCCGCCTGCGCCGCGAAGTGAATCGCGCGCTGAGCGAGTTGCCGGAAGACCAGCGCGTGGTGTTGCACCTGCGCGCGGCCGAAGGACTGTCGTACCGCGAGATCGCGGACACGCTGGACGTGCCGATCGGGACCGTGATGTCCCGTCTGGGCCGGGCGCGTGAAACGATGCGGAGAAAGGTGAAGCGATGACCGAGCGTTGCCACGAGATCGAAGCGCTCCTCTCCCCCTATCTCGACGGGGAACTGGAGACGGCGGACGTGCGCCGCGTGGAGGCGCATCTGGCGTCGTGCGACGTGTGCCGGGCGGTGCTCGAAGCGATGAGCGCGCACGACGCCGCGCTGGCAACCAGCTCGGCGCATCGTCCGGAAGCGGAGTGGGATGCCCTGGCGGCCCGGGTGGAGCAGGCGCTGGATCGCGAGCAGGCGGACCGGCAGCGGGTCGACGAAGCGCTCCCGGCCGCCGCACCGCGCCGCTTCCGATGGTGGCCGCGGACCGCACTTCTGGGAACCGCGGGAACGCTGGCCCTCGCCGTGATCGTGGCGCTGCTGGTGCCGTGGGGCGGGCCGTCGCTGGTGGCGCCCCCGGTGGTCCTGGAAACCGAGTCCGCAGACGGCCCGGTGCCATTGCGGCCAGGCGCCGCCCTCGACGAGGTGGCGGCCAAGGAGGAGGCGGGATTCCGGCAGGACTCCGGAAGCCGGCTCGAAGAGGACCTGGCCTCGGCCGCCCGCCCGACGGCGCCGCCCCCGGCCGCGTCGCCTCCAGCCGCGTCGGCGCCGGCGGAGGCGGTCGGTGGTCTCACGGGCGGCCGTGCGGACGAGTCGGCGCTGAAGTTGCAGAGGGAGAAGAAGGCTCCGGCTCCCGTCGCGATCTCGCCGGAGCGTGCCCGCCAGAACTCCCCGACCACGCCGACCGACCACGCCACGCCCACGGGCGACGCCGCGGCGGCGGGCGAAGCCGCGCCGGTGCTTCGGGAGATGGAAGAAGGGGCTTCGGCGTCGACGTTCGGTCTGGCCCGGGATCTGGAGGCGGACCTCCCGGTGGAAACGGAGCTCTCCCGCCACGGCCTCGGACCGGCGCCCCCCGTGGGCG
>BQJX01000047.1 GCA_021604925.1 Gemmatimonadota bacterium | reverse complement strand
GTCCTGATGCCGCTGTTTCTTTACCCGGCGCTGGGTTTCGGCGTCTTCCAGACGATGCAGGTCATCCAGGGAATCTCGGAGCAGCGTCCCACCATCGTGGCGGTCGCGGCCGACGTTCCCCGGGCGGTCGCCGACTCGATCGCGGCGTTTCCGAATCACCGGCTGGTTCCCGTTCCCCCCGAACTGGCCACCGATTCGTTCTCCGCGGCCGAGTTCCGGGCCTGGCGGAAGTCCCATCCCGCCGCCGAGGTCCCGCACGCCGTCCTGCAGTGGAGAAGCGTCGCGGCCGGCGACTCCGGCACCGTGGTGCACGACGCTTCGCAGGAGCGCTCGGTGGCGGCCCTCCGGAGCGTGCGGAGCGCGGTGGATGACTGGAGACGGGACCGGGCACTGGAGGCGCTGGAACGGACCGGTCTCGGCCGCGGCGATCTCGACCTCTGGGAGTTGGAGGAAGAGGACACGTCGTCCGCGGTCCAGCGCGGCCAGGAACTCATGGCGGTGATCCTGCCCATGATCCTGCTGCTCATGCTCACCATGGGGACGTTTGCCGCCGTGCTGGACACGGTGGTCGGCGAACGGGAGCGCGGCACGCTGGAGACCCTGCTCGTCTCACCCGTGGGGCGTGCGGAGGTGATCTTTGGAAAGTACCTGTTCGTGATCACGTCCAGCCTGCTCGCCTTCGTGTTGAACCTGGCCAGCATGTCCCTGTTCGTGGTGTTCCTGTTCCGGCTGCTCGACCTGGGCGACACCATGAACGTGGCCATCGAACCGACAGCGCTGCTGCTCATGATGGCGGCGGCGGTCCTGCTGTCGGCGCTGCTCGCGGCCGTGCTCATGGTCCTGGTCATCCCGGCGCGCACCTATCGCGAGGGGCAGGCCACGCTGAACCCGTTCTTCCTGCTCACCATGGTGCCGGGTCTGATCGTGGTCTCGTCGCACGACTCGTTCGATCTGGGGCAGGCCGCCATTCCCGTCCTGAACGCGGTGGCGCTGTTCAAGTCCTCGCTGCGCGGCGAGTTCCCGCCGGGCCCGATCCTGATGACGTTCGCGGTCCTCGCGTTGAGCGCGGCCCTCGCGCTTGCGTTCGCGTCACGCTTTGCCACGCGGGAGGATCTGCTTCTGGAACCGCGGGGGAGTCTCCGCGAGCTGCTGACCGGCAAGATGGGAGGTCGATCGTGAGTGAGCTGATTCAGGTGGACAACCTGGTCAAGGTGTTCCCGACCCACTCCGGAACGGATGTCCGGGCCGTGGATCGCGTATCGTTCGAGTGTCGCGCCGGGGAGATCTTCGGGCTGCTGGGGCTCAACGGAGCGGGCAAGACCACCACCCTGCGCATGCTGTCCACCGTGCTGTCGCCCACCGAAGGGACCGCGCGCGTGGCCGGACACGACATCCGGGAGAGCGCGCAGGACGTGCGCCGCTCCATCGGGTTCCTGTCCGGGACCACGGGCCTCTACCATCGACTCACGGCCGAGGAGACGCTGCGCTTCTTCGGGGAGTTCCACGGCGTGCGCGGAGCGGAGCTGGATGCGCGGGTCGATCACGTGATGGACCGCTTCGGGATCGGCGAGTACCGCAACCAGCGCTGCGAGAAGCTGTCGACCGGGATGAAGCAGAAGGTCAACATCGGCCGGGCGGTGGTTCACAATCCGCCGGTGCTCGTGCTGGACGAACCCACGTCCGGCCTCGACGTGCTGGCGGCCCAGGCGACCGTGGAGTTCGTGGAGCAGTGCCGGGAAGAGGGCAAGTGCGTCCTCTTCAGCACGCACATCATGAGCGAAGTGGAACGCCTGTGCGATCGCATCGCCATCATCCACGACGGAACGCTGCGCGCCTGCGGGACGCTGGCGGAGTTGCGCGAGTCCACGGGCGAGCACTACCTGGAAGACGTGTTCCGGCGGGTCGTGACCCGGGAGGCGGCGTGACCGGGATCCGTTCCGCCCTGATCCGCAAGGAGATCCGCGAGATCCTCCGCGATCGACGCGCCATTGTGCTGTCGTTCCTGCTCCCCATCTTCATCTATCCGGTCACGTTCTCGTTCACCTCGTGGCTGGACCGTCGCGATGACGCCAAGACCGTGGAACAGTCCTCGCGAGTGGCCATCCACGGGGAACTCCCGACGGTGCGGGACGCGCTGCAGGGGGACCAGTGGATCGAGGTGGTTGCCACGGGGAACGCGCCCGCGGCCCTGACCGACGGCCGCATCGACGCGTGGATCGACGCTTCGCAGGGTTGGGGGCAGGCGGATTCGGTGCCGACGATCCGGCTCGTGTTCGATGCCACCCAGGAACCCGGTCGTGTGGCGCGGGACCGCGTGGAGGCCGTCCTGGAGCAGGTGAGAGAAGACGAGTCGAACCGACGGTACCGCGACGCGGGCGGGCAGGGCGCGCTCTCGGACCGGGTGATCCTGGCCGTGGTGGATGTGGCCACGGAAGCCGAGACCGGCGGGGCGCGCGCCGGTCAGCTGATTCCCATGCTGCTGATCATGACCCTGTTCGTGGGCGGTGGCACCCTGTCCACGGACCTCGTGGCCGGCGAGAAGGAGCGCGGCACGCTGGAGACGTTGTATCTGGCCCCGGTGCCGCGATCGCACATCGCGTTCTCCAAGTTCATGGTCGTGTGGGGGGCCACCGCGATCACCGGCAGCCTCAATCTCCTGAGCATGCTGTATTGCTACCGGGCGGGACTGATCACGGACTCCATGACGGGCAACGCGGGCGGTCTGGCCATCTCCGGAGCCGGCGTGGCGCTCTCCTTTGTGCTGATCCCGCCTCTGGCGGCGCTGGTCGGTGGCGTTCTTCTGGGAGTGTCCGCACTGGCGCGCAGCCTTCGCGAAGCGCAGTTGTATCTCGCCCCGGCCATGTTGCTGGCCATGATCCCCGGCCTGCTGGCCACGGGGCAGCACGTCCAGCTCACGCCGTTCACCGCGCTGCTGCCGCTCACGAACGTGGCGCTGGCCATTCGGGACGGGTTGCTGGCCCCGGTTCCCGCCGGACTGTTCGTGCTGGTGTGTCTGGCCTCCATCGGCTGGGGGCTCGTCGCCACGCGCTGGACCACCGGGATTCTCTCGCGGGAAGACACGATCCTGGGGTTCGACCCGGAGCCGTTCTTCGCCCGGTCCCGGGCCGGACGTCGCCGTGCCGCGTTCGTGGGGATGTCGGCCACGGTGCTGATCTTCTTCTACCTGGGAGCGCTGGCCCAGGCCCGGGACGTGATCTGGGGACTCGTGTTCACGCTGTGGTTGCTGCTGCCGCTGCTCGGTGCCGGCACCCTGCGGCTGGCGTGGTCCGGCGGTTCCCTGGTGAAGCTGCTGTCACTGCGGCGACCGCGCCCCGGCGCTCTCCTGGGCGGAGCCTTCCTGGGAGCCGGTCTCGTGGTGCCCATTCGCGACGGCGTCTACCGGCTGCAGCAGCTGTTCCTGCCCACGCCGGTGGCCTTCGGCGAAGAGCTGGCCGGAAGCCTGGACGAACTCACGCTGGGGTGGACGATCCTGCTCTTCGCGGTGTCCCCGGGAATCATGGAAGAGATGGTGTTCCGCGGCGCGTTCCTCGGTCTGTTGCGGAGAATCGGGTCCACTCGAAGTGCGGTACTGATCTCGTCCGCGTTCTTTGGCGTGATTCACCTGAGCGTGTTCCGGTTCCTCCCCACGTTCATCATCGGGTTGGTGGCGGGGACCACCGTGGTGCGCGCGGGGGCCCTGCTCCCGGCCATGGTGTTGCATGCCGTCTACAACAGCTTGGCCATCGCCAGCGACCGCTTGCCGGAGTCCGCGCAACCGCTCCTGGCCGGCGGGCTTGCCGGTTGGGGCGCAAGCCTGATCCTGCTGGCCGGAGGGGCGATGCTGATCCGGCGTCAGAGCCGCGGGGACACCTAGTCCCCGTCGATCAGTCGCCCGAGGCCGCCCACGTGATCCAGGATCGATCCTTCGCCCCGGCGACGGCCGCCGGTCTGCGGAGCCGCCGCGTAGACCCGGCTCGCGAGCCGGCTGAACGGCAGCGACTGGATGAACACGCGACCCGGTCCGGTGAGCGTGGCAAAGAACAGGCCCTCGCCGCCGAACAGCGCGGTCTTGATCCCCTTCACGAACTCCACGTCGTAGTTGATCTGGCTCTCGAACGCGACCAGGCAACCCGTGTCGAGCTTGAGGGTCTCGCCGGCTCCCAGATCGCGCGCCACCACGTGGCCGCCCGCGTGCACGAACGCCAGACCGTCTCCCTCCAGTTTCTGGAGGATGAAGCCTTCGCCGCCGAAGAGGCCCGCACCCAGCTTCTTCTGGAAGGCGATCCCCACCGACACGCCCTTGGCCGCGCACAGAAACGCGTCCTTCTGGCACAGGATCGTTCCGGCGTGCTGCTTCAGGTCGAGCGGAATGATGCGGCCGGGATACGGGCTGGCAAACGCCACCGACTGACGGCGATTGGTTCCGTTCCCGAACATGGTCATGAAGAGCGACTCGCCGGTCAGCACGCGCTTTCCGGCGGACAGCATCTTGTCGAGGAAGCCTCCACCGGCCGACTTCTGGCTGCCGTCGCCGAAGATCGTCTCCATCTGGATGCCCGGATCCATGAACATGAAGGCGCCCGCCTCCGCGACCGTGGCCTCGCCCGGGTCCAGGGTGATCTCCACGAACTGCATTTCCTCGCCGTGGATCTCGTAGTCGATCACGTCGGCGGTCTGGCCCCCGGGTGGCGGCGGCGGAATGGTCTCGCTGGATCCGCCCAGGGCCGACACGCGCGCGATGGGCTCCCAGTTCACCATGCCGGGGCCGTACACGAAGGCGCCGGCGTCGATCTCCCCGCGGTCACGGCGGCCCTCGAGGTCGGCCTGGGTAAAGGGGCCGGTCTTCTGACCGTCGACCGCGAGATACCAGTTGGCTTCGGTGCTCATGGCAATGAACTCCTTCCGAGAGGGGCGGCGTGAAGGCCGGGGGCCGGCAAGTGACACCTGTTCGTTAGGAACGGGAAAGGGGCCGTTCAGGTTGCATCGCCCGCCCGATCAAACGAGGTCGACGTCCGGAACCTTGTCCAGGAGGCCCTTCTCCTGGGCGCGCGTCCACAGGTGGCGCAGCGCCGCCAGGCCGGGTTCGCCCATGTCCAGCGTGTCCTCGTTCACGTACATCTTCACGAACTTGCGCCCCGTCTCGCGATCGATGCCGCGGCCGTACTCCAGGGCGTAGTCCAGGGCGGCGTCCTCGTTCTTCAGCGCCTGGGCGATGGAGTTGCGCAGCGTGGTCGAGAACCGAACCGCCAGTTCGCGACCCAGGTCACGGCGCACGAGGTCCAGGCCCAGCGGAAGCGGCAGGCCGTCCGTGTCCGCGGCCCACACGTTGCCGTAGTCCAGGATCTTGTGCAGGCCGTACTCGCCGTACGTGAGCTGCCCTTCGTGGATGAGCAGACCCACGTCGGCGTCGCCGTTCAGCACGGCGTCCGGGATCTTGTCGAAGTCCACCACCACGCGTTTCACCGGCGGGCTGTAGATGGACAACAGCAGGTTGGCGGTGGTCTGGAGACCCGGAACCGCCACGGTCTTGCCTTCCATCTCGGCGGGCGTCATGGGATTGCGGGCCACCAGGATGGGGCCGTAGCCGCGTCCCATGCTGGCTCCCGTACGCATGACGAAGTACTTGTCCGCGATCTTGGGATAGCTCGCGGCGGAAACCGCGGTGACTTCCAGTTCGGCCGACTCGGCGCGCACGTTCAGCGACTCGATGTCCTCCATCACGTGCTCCACCGCGAACCCGCCGGTCGATTCCACTTCACGCGCGAGCGCGTAGAACATGAAGGCGTCGTCGGGATCCGGACTGTGGCCGATTCGCAGCGTGAGCGTCTCTTGCGGCACCGATCTCTCCTGGTAGTCGGGACTGGAAGGCGGGCAACGACCGGCGATTCTAGGGGCTGGGACGGGGAAGGGCAAGTCTGGTACCCTGCCCGCCGTTCCCGTGCCGTGCTTCCTGCCCGCCCCGGAGGGAAGGCCCCATGTCGTCCGTCCCGATCCCGCAGGATCTGACCGCAAGAAAGGGCCGATTCTCGCGGTTCCTGGGGGCCGTCCCGGATCGCCTGCACTTTGCGGCGCACAGTCACCACCCGTGGCCGGACGTCTCGTTCGATGCGCAGCAGAGGGCCTGGCTGGATGCGGCCGAGCTCATGGACACCAAGTGGGAGCGGATCTTCGGGGAGGTGGTGCCGGCCGCTCAGGAGCACGTGGCCCGGATTCTGGGCCTTCCGGATCCCGGTACCGTGGCCTTTGCGCCCAACACGCATGAGCTGGTCAAGCGCGTGTTCTCCTCGCTGGAGGCCACCCGGCCCATCCGCGTGCTCACCACCGATTCCGAGTTCCACGCGTTCGAACGCCAGTCGCGCCGCTGGGAAGAGACGGGCTACGCCACGGTGGAGCGCATTCCCACGGAACCGTTCGCCACGTTCGCCGAGCGCTTCGCCCAGGCGGCCCGTTCCGGCATGCACGACCTGGTCTACGTAAGCCACGTGTTCTTCAACTCCGGCTACGTGTTCGAGGAACTGGACAGCGTCCTCGCCGAAGTGCCGGATCCGACCTGGGTGATCGTGGACGGGTACCATGCGTTCTGCGCGCTGCCCGTCGATCTGGCGCGCTGGGCGGATCGCATCTTCTACATGGCCGGCGGCTACAAGTATGCGATGAGCGGAGAGGGCGTCTGTTTTGCGCACTGTCCGCCCGGGTGGGGCGAGCGGCCCGTGGATACCGGCTGGTTCGCCGGGTTCGCCGTGATGGAAGAGACGGTGACGGGTGTTCCCTACCCGAAGGACGCCCAGCGCTTTCTCGGATCCACGCTGGATGCCACCGGGCTCTACCGCTTCCGGGCCGTGCAGGACCTCTGGTTGCGGGAAGGCTTCACGCCGGCACACGCGCATCGCTACGCGGCCGATCTCCAGGCGGAGTTCCTGAACCGGCTGGATGAGATCGATCTTCCGGAACTCTCGCCCGAGCACCTGGTCCCGGCGCGCGGCGACACGGCGCGGGGCAGCTTCCTCACGTACCGGACCGCGGCCGCGGGCGACCTGCACGCGCAACTGGCCGAGCGGAACGTGATCGTGGATCGCCGCGGCGACCGGATCCGGTTCGGGTTCGGGATCTATCAGGATCGCGCGGATGTGGCCGAACTGGTGCGAAGGCTGGACGCGCTGTAGGTCCGGAGCGGCCTGCCCGGATTACACGTCCCCCGAATCACACGTCCGCGCGCTGCGCTTCCTCGGCCATTCTTCGCAGCTTTCCCCGATCCGCCTTGCCCAGGTGCGTGCGCGGCAACGCTTCCAGCAACGTGACCGCGCGCGGATACTTGTAAGGCTCCAGGTGTTCGCGAACCCACGTCTGCAGTTCCACCGGGAGCGCCGCGGTCGCGGCCGCGGCCACCACGAACGCGTGCGGCTTCATGAGCCCTTGGCGATCCTGGGCGCCGATCACGGCCACCTCCCGCACCGCGGGATGTTGCAGCAGGCAGTTCTCCACTTCGGACGGCGCCAGCCACTTTCCCGACACCTTGAGCATGTCGTCCCCGCGGCCGCAGTAGGTAAAGACTCCGCGCGAGCTCCTCTGCACCATATCGCCGGACACGTACCATTCACCGCGGAACGCTTCGCACGTCTTCTTGTGCTGCTGCCAGTACCCCTGCGCGCGGGACTGCCCGCGCACCCAGAGCCAGCCGGTCTCGCCGTCCGCGACTTGGTGGCCGTCGTCGTCGCAGACCTTGACCTCGAACCCGGGGACGACTTCTCCGATCGTGCCCGGATGCACGCGTCCGGGCCGATTCGTCAGGAAGATGTGCCACATCTCGGCCGTGCCCAGGCCGTCCAGGATCTCCACGCCGAACGTCCGCTTCCACCGATCGTGGAGCTCCACCGGTAGCGCTTCGCCCGCGGACGTGGATAGCCGCAGACAGGAGAGGTCCTGCGCGGCGGCAGCCTCGTGTGAGACGAGCTTCTGGATCATGGTGGGCACATTGATCAGGATCGTGGGGCGGTAGCGCGCGATCATCCCGAAGAGGCAGGCCGGCGTGCATCGATCCGGGAACAGCACCGCGCAGGCGCCCACCGAGAACGGGAAGAGCAGGTTGGAGCCGGTGGCGTAGCCGAAGAAGAGTTTGGGCACCGACAGCGTGACGTCGTCCTCCGAATACTTCAGCACGCCCTTGGCGTAGAGTTCGGTGGTGTTGGCGAAGGACGCGTGGGTCTGGACCACGGCCTTGGGCTTGCCGGTGGTGCCGCCGGAGAAGAGCCAGACCGCGGCGTCGTCGCGGTGGCTGGGGAAGTTCTCCAACTCGTCCGGCTGGGCGGCGAGGCGCGTGTCCAGCGCGGCTTCGCCGACCACGATCGTGTCCTTCAGGTGTCGACCGGCACCGGCGGCGCGCAGGAACTCAGAGCGCGACTCGGAGTGGATCACCGCCACGGACGCCCGCGTGTACTCCAGGAAGTACTCGATGGCGTCGGCCTTCAACTCCGGGTTCACCATCACGACCACCGCGCCGAGCTTGAGCGTCGCGAAGAACGCGGCCACGAACTCGGGACCGTCGGGAAGTGCGATGAGAACGCGCTGCTCCGGTTCCACGCCGACGCTCTTGAGAAGATGGGCGAATCGGTTGGCCCGGGACTGAACGTCCCGGTAGGTCAGTGAGCCGAAGTCGCCGCGCAGGGCAACTCGATCGCCGCGTCCCTCGCGGACACGCGCATCCAGGAAGTAGTCGGCCATCTGGAACGCAGCGGGGATCTTGAAGGTCATGGTGCGGCATGATACGAATGCGACGAAAGCGCGGTCAACGTTTCCCGGCCGCGAAAGGAGAACCTGTGCCCAACTCCGAGGCTGCAGAAGGCCCTTTTCTTGCGGACCGGACCTGGGAGGACATCCGGGATCGGGATCCCGCCCGTTGCCTGGCGATCCTGCCGGTCGGGGCGACCGAGGCCCATGGACCCCATCTCCCGCTTGCGGCCGATGTGGTGATCGCCGAGGCGATGGCCACGGCCGGCGCCCGGATCCTGCGGGAGCGGGGGCAGGACGCCCTGGTGCTGCCCTCGTTTGCGTACACGGCGGCGCCGTTCGCGGCCGACTTCCCCGGGACCGTCTCCGTGGCGCCGGAAACGGTGTCCGCGTTGCTGGTCGACGTGGCGCGGTCGCTGACCGGGCAGGGATTCCGCGGTCTTGTCCTCGCGAACTCGCATCTCGATCCGGCTCATCTGGGGTCGCTGCAGGCGGGCGTGGATCGCTGCGCGGCCGAGGGTCTGCTGCCGGTCCACTTCCCGAATCTCACCCGCAAACCGTGGGCGCTTCGCATGGGCGATGAGTTCCGCACCGGTGCCTGCCACGCCGGGCGCTACGAGACCTCCGTGGTGCTGGCGGCCCGACCGGACCTGGTCCGGGACGCCGTAGCCCGCGCCCTGCCCGCGAATCCGGCGTCCCTGTCCGCGGCGATCGGCAGCGGCAAGACCTCGTTCGCGGAGGCCGACGGTCCGCGGGCGTACTTCGGGTGGCCCGCCGACGCCACCTCCGCCGAGGGACGGGAACTGATCGACGTGCTGGGCGGGATCGTCGCCGACTGCGTGAACATCGCGGCTTGACCGCATTGGGGATCCGGGGTGGACTGTTGCCATGCGTCTGGACGGTAGAAAGGCGGTCGTGACGGGCGGCAGCCGCGGGATTGGATGGGCGGTGTCGAAGGCCCTGGCCGAGGCGGGCGCGTCCGTCTTTGTCGCGGCCCGGGACGAGGCGCGGGCGGCGCGAGCGGCCCGGCAACTGCACGCCGAGTTCGGAGCGGAGGCGGCCTCCCATCCGGTGGACGTGGCCGACGCGGATTCGGTGACCGCGTGCGCGCGGGCGGTCGAGGATCGCTTCGGCCCCGTGGACATTCTCGTGAACAACGCGGGCGTGGCGCACTCCGCCCCGATCACGCGTCTGGACCCCGCGGACTGGAACCGGGTCCTGGCCGTGAACGCCACCGGCACCTTCCTGTGCACGCGCGCCTTTCTGCCCGCCATGCTCGAACGCGGCTGGGGACGGGTCGTGAACGTGGCGTCCACCGCCGGTGTGGACGGCGCTCGCTACATCGCGGCCTACGCCGCGTCCAAGCACGCGGTGGTGGGATTCACCCGGTGTGTGGCCATGGAAGTGGAGGGGCGCGGAGTCACCGTGAACGCCGTGTGTCCCGGATTTGTCGACACCGATCTCACGCAGGCCTCCATTGCTCGGATCGTGGAGCAGACCGGCCGGAGCGAAGAGGAAGCGCGGGACCTGCTGGAGCGTGAGAACGCGTCGGGTCGCCTGCTGGACCCCGAAGAGGTGGCCGGCGTGATCATCGGTCTGTGCGCAGAAGAAGCGGCGGCCATCAACGGCCAGGCGATCCTGGTGGACGGAGAGGACAGCTGACATGGTACGTCGCATTGTGAATCCGCCCGAACTCGGCCAGCCCAGCGGCTTCAATCACGGCATTCTGGCGCCGGCCGGCGGACGTGTGCTGTTCGTGGCGGGGCAGGCGCCCACG
>BQJX01000046.1 GCA_021604925.1 Gemmatimonadota bacterium | reverse complement strand
GTCCCCGCTACCAATATCGATAGGCCCGTAACTCTTTGAGTTGCGGGCCTTTTCGCGGTTTGAGGAGGCCGGATCGCGATCGGCGAAATCGGGCGTCTCCACAGTGTCTCCAGTAACTGACTGAAGCCTATGCCCCAATGTGGTCATCTGAACGGTGACGGCTCGAACTTGTGGTCGTGAAGGGCATACCACTTCACCTCTATCCCCAATGAACCCAGCTCCTCCGATAGGCGTTGGACACGCCGCTTGGTGAACTCCCCCGGGTCTCGATCCATCGATGCAAACAGCACAACGTCGGGCAGAAGCCGCCGAGCGATGTCTCCCATCTTGGCAAACGTCTTCTCGTCGAAAAGGTCCTTAGATTGCTTGACCTCACCTATCACAAATTGACCGTCCACAATCGCGGCGACGTCCAGGTCCCCGACCGGTTTCCCGCTGCCCTTCTCATACAGATCCAAGCACGGCGCGAACAGGAATGAGCTCCGCGCCTCCAGGAGAATCTGGCCCAGTACCAGCACCACCGGCAGCAGCCCATGATCTGCATAGGCCGCACGGACGAGGCTGTTCAAGCGGTAGTACCACCGTGGTTCTGGTGGCATCGTAAACTTGGTCTTGCAGCCCAGACAAACCAGTTCCTGCTTGGCGTCATCGATATGGTGCCATGCTCGATATCCGCATCCTGGACAACGCGCCGTTAAGCCCATCAAGAGAACGCCCCTGTCCGACAGATCGGCGATTGCCTCCTTCAGCTCCTCGGATGCGAACTCGAATCTCGACTGCGGTGACTGGTTGGCATTGTAGGCGTCGGTCTCCCGTCCCGCATGCTTCTCGAAGACCGCAAACGACAGGTCCCGGGAGCGGTCGGGCAACTCACGGGCCATCTTGAAGACCTGCTGGGAGAGCCACCTTTCCCCCCGCTTGCTCCCATGGAAGCCTTCCGGATTCGATCCGATACGCTTCTTCAGGCGCGACTCGATCCGCTGCAGAGTCTCCTCATCGCTCTCCCGCCTGCGCCCGGATAGCAGATCGAACATCTTGCGCCAGAATCGCTCCTCCGCAGTCCTGCTCGCAGGATGAAGCCCACCGAACACATCGAGAAGACCAGAGAGATAGCGCCCCTTATCCGATGAGTGCGCCTGGCAGTAGGGCGCGCGGCCTGTGCTTGACGACCCGCGCCCGCCACCACCGGCGTGGAGGCCCTCATCAGGGACCGTGGCCAGGAACGACAGTACTGACTCTTCGTCGGGCAAACGGATCGACAGCTGCGGCTGGCCATGTCGCATTAAAACGGAAGGGAAACGAGTTCGCAGAACTCGCGACGGCCTCTGGAACATGTGCGATGCCAGGGCGTTGACTCTCGGGGCTTGCCACCACAGCTCGCGTCCCATGATCGTTGGGTGACGGTCACGAGGAACCGCCACAAAGACGTCCGCCATCCAATGCTCTCCACCGTGTGACACTATGGGCGGACCCGGCTCCGTGAGCATCAGCTCCTCGGAGCGACCCGCTGCACGGTGGAAGTCCATTCCTCCGCGCGGAGGTGGGCCCGGCGGCGCCTGCCGCACCTTGATAGTCGGCAGGTCACCGATCGCCGCGACCGTCACCGAGACTCCCGAGGCGCGCAGAAGTGGAGCGACCAAGTCTCGGAGGCATGCCAGAGGAACGCTAGACGACACAACCCGAATCCCGTTTTGGTGGCTCCCGCCCGGATCCGCAAGGCGTTGGATCCAAGGCGCCAAGATGCCCATGAGCCCCTGATCTTCGGCGACATCGGTTGCCAGCCACAGTTGACGCAGATGTGCCCGAGTCCACTGAGGGGCCATGGTGGGGTGATTCCAGAAGTGCGCAACGTCCGCAGGTGCGTCGCCGACAACGAGCTCAAATGTATGCGAGCTACCCTCGCCTTCCACGTCGGCAACGGCTTCACTCGGTATCGAACACAGCTGAATGGGATACGCGCGCGAACGAAATGAAGTTAGGTCGCTCACCAACCGGCCGACACTCGCTACGTCACTAACTCTGTGAGACTCCGTACGCACACCTTCGAGAGCCAGTCCTGTAGCATGATCGGGCGGTGAGTAGCCTCCGAAATTCCACTCGATGAATCGGCGAAGCCTCGGCTCAGTATTCCTCTCGTCCACGTCCAGTAGCACCAAGCACGGCTCATCAAAGGTCGGAGCAACAGTGCGAACAGCCGAAGCCGTCGGGAGGACTGAAAGTCCGCCCATCTGCAGATGCAGGCTCTGCCGATCCCCGTCGTCCACCAGGTCTCGGTGGTGGATATCGAGAGGCGACAGCCTCCTCGCAATCTGACCGACCAGTTCGTCGTCCAGACGGACGGACGACCACACGACGTCCGGATCGACTGCCTCCAAGAGCGCCCATCGCTCAGCCGGAATTGCACGACCGTCCGTCAGGACTATTGGATTGTACCGCCCCCCCCATCTCTTGCGGCAATGCGAGAGGATCTTATCGATCGTGTCGTTGGATTCGGCCCGGTCCTCAACAAGAAACGCGACACGAAGCGGACGCCGCTGAGTGTAGACCGTATACGTTTCGCCCACGGCACACCTCCAGCTGACAAGGATGGCAGCTTATCTCGGCGGGTCAGACACAGCCCGATGGGGTTGTTCCACGCTCCAATGCCCACTTTCCATTTCTGGGCTCCCGCCGAGGCCAATCACTCAAAAACTGTAGCGAAATCGTTCCTCATGCTCACGACGAGCCAATTCTCTTCGATGGCCTTCTCCATGAGGCTCGGTTTGTGGTACTCGAACTCTCGCTCGGGATCATCGTGGTCGATCACCATCACCAAGCTGCGCCCCTCCGAATCAGAGACACCATCCAACATCGCGTAGTCCCCCATAGAGTTTCCGGCGGCCATCAGCACCTGTCCCAATCCCCTTTCGCGAAGGCGAACGGCTTTCCCTTCATCCGCATTGTACGGTTCGAAGTAGTGCTTTTGGCGCGCGAATGTCTGGGGGGCATTCGCGTCGAGATTCGCCAGGGAGAATCCGACCATGCTGCCCACGACGTTCCTCCTTGGAACAGGAAGAATGTCGGGACAAAAACTGCGAATAAACTCTTGCTGCGACGTCGACACCACAAACACCGAGAACCCAGCGTTCTGCAAGTAGACGATCAGATCAATCATTGGCTTGTAGAACAAGCGTTCATAGGGGCGATTCAAGGTTGGGTGCGCATTCTGGACAACATACGTTCGCCAGTAGTGAGAAAGAGAGTCGAGGGTTACGGTGGCGAAAGCCTCAAGGATTGCCTCCTTGACGTGCTCATCGATGTAGGCGTCATCGTTGGCCAGTGCCGCCTTGTACAGGGGCTTCCGGGCTAGATCTGGATTGTCGGCGGCCAGCTCCTGCAGCCGGCTCTTTGTGATGACGACTTCGATGTAGTTGGGTTTCTCACAGAGCAACGTTCCGTCCATGTCGAACACCGCGCATCTGCCGACAACGGGAACGTACTCTGGTGACGACGGGTCACAGGTTTCGGCCACGAACTTCTGTATTCTCTGCTTGGCTATGCCGTCTGCCCAAGAGTCTAACGCGCCGGCCGTCGAGTCCGAACTCTTCCGCACGGCGGCGCATCCGCACTGAAGAGCCGCCAACACCAAGATCATCGCCAGTCTGTACATGTCACTCGCCCCCATTGTTCGCGGATGGTGGATCGCCTCTCGTCTTCTCAGGAGATTATGGTATGCAGTCTCTTCTGGCACGTCCGGTTCGCTCGCATGTCCCACTTCCCCGTGAGAGGAGGGAGTGAGGCGCCCTGCGGACCCGAGACGGCTTCTGTGCCGTCCACATCTCAGAAGGGTCCGACCTCATCGGAAGTGGTTCTTGACCCTGTCAGGTCGGAGTGCTGGTTGGCACAAATCAAGGGCCGAACACCATGCCCCAGTCCGGGCCGTCCCAGGACATCGCCCCCTCCACTATCGTCTGAAGGGCGTCGAAGAGATCATCGTGCTCCGCCTGAGGGAACAGGATCAGCTCGTCGGTCAGGGCCTGCCGGTCGCCGGAGGCGGGGTCCGACCGCTCCGGACCAGGGGCCGCAGGCACGCGCGTTGCGCCCGCATACAGGTGAAGCCTGGCCGGACTCAAGCCCCCCGTCCGAGCGAGTAACAGCACTACCGATGTCTCTCGGCGCAAGCTGTGGCGTACCCAGGGCGAGCACGGCTCTTCTAGAGCGCCTCTGAGCATTGAACACTTTCCCCGACTCGCCCTCCAAGCTTCGTGGCGAGAGGGTTGCCGCTGCTCGACTACCGCAGGAACACGATCTTGCGGACTCGGGTCTCCCGCCCAGCAGTCAGCCTCGCGAAGTAGACGCCAGACGCCACTCTCACACCGCTGTTGTCAGCAGCATCCCATGCGACACGATACCGCCCAGCCCGGCGAACCCCCGACACTAAGGAACGAACCTCACGCCCCCGCACGTCATACACGGTTAGCTCCATCATTGACCGCGTAGGCAGCGCCACCAACATCTCTACGGGACCCGACGCGGTCGGATTGGGGCTCGGTGCCGCGAGCTCCAAGCGCTCCACGACCAACCCTGCCCCCCCCACGCCAGTCGGAATCTGATTGGCCGAGATCTTCGTAACCGGATCACCAAGAAACACATACGATTGCGCGTTGCGCATCAGCGCGTCGTCGCTGTTGTGTTGGTCGTAGTATCGCTGGTGTGCGATCAGCCACGACTCGGCCACTGACCGTGTCATTCCAGAGTTCAACTCCTCCACGATCAATCGCAGTAGATCGATATTGCCTTGTTGCCAACTGCCGGCCGTAGGCCCTATCCACCCGACAGCGCCGCGCCTTGCGTACGACGTCAGGAACTCTTGGCAAAGCGGCGCACCGAAATCCGCGTCCTCCGTGACTGCGAAATCCGCGGTTCCACACGTTGGCGCAAGAACGAAGCCGTATCTTCCCTCCTCCAACGCTGCTATGTCGAACGAGGACGTGTTCGCCTTCTTGCTAAAGAACTGCCCCGGAGAGTAGCGGTGAGACTCGGACGCCACGATTACCTTGAGATCTGAGGGAACGAAGTTCCATCGGTCCGCCGATAGTGCGGCTAGGTTCGACTCCCCGTAGTTCGGGAACGCCCTCAAGGATGTCGCCGTTCTCCCTGCGGTCGCTAGAGACGCTTCGACTTCGGCCCCGACACTCCGCACGACCAAGGCGCTGTTGAATGTGCCACCCCACCAATCCCACATCAGGATGTCTGCACCACCAGGGGCAGCCGGCTCCAGACCCGCGTACTCGATGGTCTTGTTGGAGAGCCTGCTGACCTCCAATGGGCTCCCAGCTGGCCACCTCGTAACAACGACGTCCATCCTTCCGTCGTTGTTCGTGTCGGCGTATGGCTGGTCAGTCGTGTAGTAGGGGTACCACGCGGTCTGGCTCTCATGGGCGGGCTTTATGTTGTCGGCCACGACGAAGGTCGGAATAATATTGCGTGATGGCTGGCCGCCGCTCGGGAACCCATGTGCCAAGTACAATTGGCGGACGGTTTCCCACACTCCTGTCCACAGCGTCGAAGTCAGGGGACCGTCGAACTCACGCCAGTCATTCGCATCGCCGACCAAGAGGAAGTACTTTGCCCCTTCCGCGGCTCGTGTCGCGATGTCACTCTTGAGGGCCTGCCTGACACCGTCCGGATCGTTGTTGGGATCCCCAAACTGTTCAACGGCCACCAACGTCGTCTGATACCACCAGCCCCAGTACCCCATCGCGCCTTGCAGATCGAGACTAAACGAGTTGGGAGCGTAAATCACAAGTTCCTCGGTGGGCAACAGGAGTGGCCCTCGCTCCTCTTGGAGACGCGACGTGGCAGTCGCTATCAGTTTCCTGACTTCGTCGTGAGACAGCGGCGGTTCTGGAGCGGCTACGGTGACGCTTTCTCCGGCTCGCGCGACCGCTATTGTGCGGCGACGCTCCATCGAGTCCACTTCAACTAGGCGCACGTAGTCGCCATTGGACACAGGTAGCGGAAGGTTGTAGACCGTCTCTCCAGGACTCAGATTCGCGACGTGCCCCCAGATTCCCGCCTCAACGGAGGGCGTCGTATCGATCTCGTAATGGTCAGTATCGAGCTCAATCCCGATGACGCAGTGCAGAGTCCCGTCCTCGATCCAGAACTCCTCGATTCTGGCATAGGGATTGTCGCCACAGTCCGCGCATACGCCACACCAGTCCGGAAAGATCGCGGTCGCTTCCGACGAAGCAAGGGTCACGACCAACCCAACCAGCACTGCTACCATCGATCTTGCTCGCCGGGCTTTCATCTCAAGAATCCTCCTTGCAGGAATCGGGCGTCCTTGTCCACAAACAATCCCCAAAACGACCCCATGTCTTGCGCCTGACCGGAGGTCCTTGGTGCACCCCTGACAGTGGCCACCCAGCAAAGCAGTGGGCTCGCATTCCTGCCGTTCTCGCTCTCCGGGTCCCAAGCGCCAGTGACGAGCCGAGGTCGAAGAACCACCTCAGCAGCCGACGCCGGGTTCTCGAAGAGTTCCCACACCGCGGCCAAGATATCCCCCGCTGAAGACTCGAACGCACTTCCGTGGTACGGCTCAAAGAGAACCTCCGAGGCGACCATAGGGCGCGTCGGATCTGCGCCCTTCGGCACCCTGTCGGGATTGATCGCAACTATCGCGAGGACCCGATCCGTATCCGCGTTGAACACAACGCTTAGGTTCAGCCAGCCATCAAAGATCCGGCGCTCCACACTTTCCGGGCCGTCTCTGCGTATGACTCCTTCCGGCGCCTTGATTTGACAGGATTGGGCGGATAGCATGATGCACCGTGCAGCACCATCTTCCCCAAATGGAACGTGATCGCCAAACTCGCCCGCCTCGGGGCGAAGAACGGCCGTGTCGTCCACACCCAAGAGCGCCAACGCGCGGGCCCGATACTGGTCCACGTCGATCTCACTGAGCGCTCCCTCCACCGGTGACCAACTAACCCACTCCGCGAGCACTTCCTCGTGGCCTCCGATCCCACCCGCAGCCGCAACCGAACACGCGCCAGCGATCGCCAGCAAGGCTAGGGTCCGGCCTAGCGGCAGCCAGCCAACGCCGAGCGCCCTCGCTTCTGCGTTGATCTTCGACCTGTTCATTGCCCAGTCCTCCTCAGCGGAAGTCCCGTTCCGACGTCGTAGACGCAGACATCGTTCCAGTTGGCACACGACCCAAAGTGGCCATATGTGGGTTGAGACGCGGCATCCCACGTCCACCCCTCAAAGTCCCAAACGTACGTTCCGTAGAAGTCGTCATAGGTGGCTTCTTGGCAGTTTCCGACGACATACGGCTCGACCGCAGATCCGGGTGTGTATAGGTCATGCTGATTGTGCTCGATCCCAAACGCCGACGCGCACAACACCCTGCTGAAGTCGGTAAACCCCGGAACTGGGTGCGGAATCGGGACGGCCCCAACCCGCCCCTGGAAGCTGTCAGCCTCGAAGTCAGAATCCGTATCGACTGGCTCGATCGCAAACTCGTACGACTGGTTCAATGCCGGGACCGCGAACAAGTCTCGGTACCGAGCGTCTAGTGTCAGGTGCCAACGGGTCCTGTACTCCAACCACAGAATCTCGGTGCTGCCGGCGTACCCCCATCCGATCTGCATCCACTGTTTACCCCCGTCAGGACCACCGGGCGGAATCAGCGATCCGAACTCGCCCACGATCAAGCTTCGATCACTTTGAAACGGCATATCGATGATCTCGGCATCATATCGAACGCCAAACACGTCCTCTCCGTCTTCGTTCGCGTGGAAGCGGACCAGGTACCATCGGGGCGGCGGGGCCGTCTCAAATGCGCCTGGCGTGCACCCTTCGATGCCCGATGTACAGGGGGGCGACCCGTTCGCCGCAAATCCGATTGCGATTGGGTCCGCAGCCAAGACCGGGAACTGAGAGCACTCCACTGCTCCGTAGAGTCCGCTCCTCTGAGAGGGTGCAAGACAGGCCTCCCCAGGTTCGTCCAGGACGTTCCAGTATCCAAGCAGAGTCGAATCGGTGGGACAACTTGGGACGCCAAGCATTACGTCCTTCCCCGACGCGATGTTGATCACTCCGTTCATCGGATTGAACGACCCAAGTACCGTCAGATCCGTATCAAGCCCCGCTTCAAACCCGGAAAGCCCGCTGCCGGCGCAAGTTAGCCAAAGATACACGCTGCGTCCGCCGCTACCAGAGGCAACCACTGAATTCTCATACGGATCCGACGGGCTTCCACTCAGGCTGAACTCAAATCCGCCCGCGATCGTTGCGGATACGATCCCCAGACTCGCCAACACTGCGATCGCACAACTCGTCCATGTCGCCCTTTCCACCACGATCCTCCTCGTTCGATATGCAACTTCGCGCGGGCTACGACCGACCCGCCATGCCAGTTGGACCAAACCGCCAAGCTCGTTACCGGCGCCTCCTGACTAGTGATGACTCGCGCCGAAGCATGCCAATTGCCTTCTTGCCTTGTCCTGTACTGGAACGAGGGGGACCGCAATCCCACCACCGACACGGCAACTCGCTTCCGGCAGCAACGCGCACTAGGTCCGGCTCGTGATACGTCCATGCAGACAGCGCGTACCGAGGGCCGCGCCGAAACCACCAAGACCTAGTCGATCCGCTCAGCAGCAGATCTCAGAAACACGCTCGCCAGGGGTGGCAACCGCGTCGGCTGAGGCTCGGCTTCAAGTAGCTGTGCATCCATTATGAACCTCAGTGCGCTCGCGATTCAATGGGGAGTTGGGCAGGCCGCTACCTCGTGCGCTTTGTAACGTCCAGCCGTGCAACTGGCTGCGGCATTAGACGATCGCTGGACCGGCTGAAGGCGCCGCCCGTCACCATAGTTGTAAAACAATTCCGCCAGCCTAGCGGGTGCTCTGGGGGTCCGTTACTTTGGGAGCTCGTCCCGGAGGCGCCGGACATTCCATCAGTCCTGTTCCCCACCACCTTCTTCAACAACTCATTCAACCGCTCAATCTGCAGTACCAACTCCGGCGGCGTCCGCCCATAGAACCGCTGGCCCATGCGCGTGGCGTGGAAGGGTACGTCGCTCATTGCATTCCTCCTGGCTTCGGGGAGGGACATACACGCTCAGCGGGCGCAGGAGATCAAGTGCTTCTCACCAGACGACCGCGCCCCAGTCCAGCCCCTCCCACGACATCGCGCCCTCCACCATGGTCTGCAGCGCGTCGAACAGATCATCGTGCTCCGCCTGGGGGAACAGGATGAGCTCGTCGGTGATCGCCTGCCAGTCGTCGGGGTTGCTGCGCAGCTGCCGTGCCGGGAACAGGATCTGTCCGTTCTCGAAGAACGCCTGCAGCCAGTAGGCGCGGCTCACCTTGTCCTTCGTTCGTTCGACCCTGTGGACTGGCATGTACGCCTCCACGTCCTGGGCCAGGTACTCCTGTGCAGCCACTGTCTCGATCATCACCGACACGGGCTTGTAGCGATCGTTCATGCGACGGAGTTGGTCGATGTACTCCTGCTTCGTGCAGCGGCCCCGCCACACGTCCACCAGGTACACCTCGCGGGAGTAGCCATCGGCCGTCCGGGGGCGCGCACCCACCAGGATCGACCAGTAGTCCGACGTGGCCTTGCGATTGGATAGGATTACATCCGCTCTCGTCGCCGCGGGGTCGCAGCCGATGTAGAAGTCGCACTCGGCCCAGTCCGGCGCGTCCTCGTACGGGACGAACCACTCCTCCCGGAAGATCGTGCCCTTCATCAGCGCCGTGTCGTTCTGGTACTGCGTGGCGAAGATCGTGCTGCCCATCTGGCGTTTCCGCTCCTCCAGGAACTCCAAGCTGAACTTCTCAGGCCACGGCGTGGAACCGTCTTCCGCGATCGCCCGGATGACCTGGTAAGCGTCGGCCAGCTCGTTCTTGATCAGATGGCCGTAGAGATCCAAGTAGTGGTAGCGAGTCCCCACGATGGACAGCCGCCCGTCGGGCTCAAGGCAGGGCAACAGGGTCTTGTAGTACCAAGTCGCCACCTTCTCGCGCTGCCCCCCGGTCCGGGCATTCTCCTCGTCCACGAGATCGTCCGCCAAGATCAGATCGTAGTGACGCGAGGCCACCGGACCACCGACGCCCACGCAGGTCACGGTGGATTCCTTCGCAGTGGACCGCCGGGGCTTCACCATGATCTCGCGGGCGTCCCACTTGGATTCGTCCTGGTACGGGCCAAACACGTCGGCCAGCCGCTCGTTCGCCGCAAGATGAGATTTGATCTCGCGAAGAAACACCTCTGCCTGGAGTTGGGTGTTCGACGCGATGAGGATTCGGATATTCGGATTGCGGAGGATCTCGTAAACGGCACGGGCGATGGTCAAGACGGTGGACTTGCCGAAACCTCGGGGGGCGAGCTGGAGGCAAATCGTTGCGGCGGCCTCCTGGAACGTGAGCATCTTCAAGTGGAACGGACGGAGCTCGTACCCAAGGACGGCGGTGGCGAGCGTGTCGATTCGGCCGCCGTCGAGAACCTCACGCCGGAGAATCTCCCGCCTCAGAGCCCGGACCCGCGAAAGGTACTCAGCTAGTGCCAGGGCATCGTCGCCGGTCTCCCAACGTGTCGCCATTTTCGCCCCCTCTCCC
>BQJX01000045.1 GCA_021604925.1 Gemmatimonadota bacterium | reverse complement strand
GCCATTTCCGACGGGGGCGCGGGATTGCGCGGGTGTTGCAGATGTTCGCAATCGACCGGATCGGGTGACGAAATCTGCGGCCGCGGAAGTGGAGGGGCGGGGCGACATTACGTATTTCGGGAGGAGACCCTTACCCAAAGGTAAGGTGGAAGAGCGGTCCGTGAACGGCGCGTCCAAGCCGTTGGAACGCAGGAGGTTCCCTGCCCGGGAGGGCGGGGGGCTTGCCACGGTCCGGATCCGGCGGGGCCGAGACACGAAGAAGGGGAGCGTCCGGCTGGACACTCCCCTGGGTACCTTGCCTGGCCGGGTCCGCCCGAAGGCCGCCCGAACGCTAGCTTCGGTTGAAGCGGTCCTTCACGCGTTTCATCGTGAGCAGCCGATGCTTGGCCGCGGCGAACTCCTCGCCCTGGCCCGTGCCGCGGAGTTCTTCCAGGCGCTTCTCGGCGCCCTTCACGTCGATGTCCGGCAGGTCCGTGGCCTTGTCCGTGAGCACGGTGACCTTGTCATCGGCCACCTGGACGAAACCGCCATCCACCAGCATCTCCTCCGTCTTGCCCTGGAACGTGATTCGCAGGACGCCCACGCCGAGCTTGGCCAGGAGACGCGCGTGACGCGGGAGAATCCCGATCTCGCCGTCCCACGCAGGCACGGTGATCTTGTCGGCATCCGCCTCGAAGATCGCCCGCTCGGGCGTAACAACCGTGCAGTGCAGCGTGGCCATGGGTGCTCCTTTACTTGTTCCCCATCGACTTGGCCTTCTCTGCGGCCTCCTCGATGGTTCCCACGTACATGAACGCCTGCTCGGGAAGATGATCGTGTTCGCCGTCCACCAGCTCCTTGAACGAACGGACCGTGTCCTCCAGCTTGACGTACTTGCCGGGAAGTCCCGTGAACTGCTCGGCCACGTTGAACGGCTGAGACAGGAAGCGCTCGATCTTGCGCGCCCGCTGCACGAGCAGCTTGTCGTCTTCCGACAGCTCATCCATTCCGAGAATGGCGATGATGTCCTGGAGATCCTTGTAGCGCTGCAGCGTGGTCTTGACCCGCTGGGCCACGCCGTAGTGCTCGGCGCCCAGCACGTGCGGATCCATGATGCGACTGGTGGAGTCCAGCGGATCCACGGCCGGGTAGATGCCCTTCTCCGCGATCGGCCGCGAGAGGTTCGTGGTGGAGTCCAGGTGGGTGAACGCCGTGGCCGGCGCGGGATCCGTGTAGTCATCCGCGGGTACGTAGATCGCCTGGATCGACGTGACCGAGCCGTGCTGCGTGGACGTGATGCGCTCCTGCAGATCGCCCATCTCCGTGCCGAGCGTGGGCTGGTAGCCCACCGCGGACGGCATCCGGCCCAGAAGCGCGGACACCTCGGAACCGGCCTGCGTGAACCGGAAGATGTTGTCGATGAACAGGAGGACGTCGGCGCCCGACTGGTCGCGGAAGTGCTCCGCCATGGTGAGCGCGGACAGCGCCACCCGCAGGCGGGCTCCCGGCGGCTCGTTCATCTGGCCGAAGACCAGCGCGGTCTTGTCAATCACGCCGGACTCTTCCATCTCGAGCCAGAGATCATTTCCCTCGCGCGTACGCTCACCGACCCCGGCGAACACGGAGTAACCGCCGTGCACCTGGGCGATGTTGTGGATCAGCTCCTGGATGATGACCGTCTTGCCCACGCCGGCACCTCCGAAGAGGCCCGTCTTTCCGCCCTTTACGTACGGAGCGAGCAGGTCCACGACCTTGATTCCGGTCTCGAAGATCTGCGTCTTCGGCTCCAGGTCCTTGAACTCGGGCGCCTGCTGGTGAATGGCCCGCCGTTCCTTGGTCGTGATCGGGCCCTTCTTGTCGATGGGCTCGCCAAGCAGGTTGAACACCCGTCCCAGCGTTTCGTCACCGACCGGCACGGCCACGGGACCGCCCGTGTTGCGGATGGTCGTGCCGCGGACCAGGCCGTCCGTGGTGCCGAGCGAAATGGCGCGCACCCGGTTGCCACCGAGATGCTGCTGCACCTCGCACGTGAGGGTGCTGGTCACGCCCTCCAGCTCGATATCGACGACGATGGCGTCGTAGATCTCGGGGAGTTTGTCCTTCGGGAACTCGGCATCCAGGGTCGAACCGATCACCTGAACGATCTTGCCTTCCACCATCGTTTCCATCGCTCTCTCCGTGGGTTCGCTACTTCAGGGCCTCGACACCGCCCATCAGTTCGGCGATCTCGTTCGTGATCTGCGACTGTCGCGCCCGGTTGTAGAGCTGGGTCAGCGACTTGATCAGCTTGTTCGCGGCATCCGTCGCGTTCTTCATGGCGACCATGCGCGCAAGGTGCTCTCCCACGACCGCCTGCAGGAAGTCGTTGTAGAGCGTCGTCTTGAAATACGCCGGCAGGAGTTCGCGCATCAGCGAGTCCGGGTCCGGGGAGTACAGGTAGTTCTTGGCCGCCTTGGGTCCGTCCGTGGCTGCATCCTCCTGGTCGAGGACGATGCCGCCGAGCGGGAGCAGCGTTTCCGCGGCGGGAGCCTGGCGCCCCGCCGAGACGAACTTCTGGTACACGATCGTGACCCGATCGATCTCGCCGGACGAGTAGCGGCGGATGAACTCCTCTGCGAGCTCGTTGACCTCCGCGAAGCCGGCCTGATCGCCGAAGTGGTCGTACTGGGCGGTGATCCGCTCCTGCCGCGCGCGGAAGAACGAGTTGCCCTTCTTGCCCACGACGTGGAGTTCCACTTCGGTGCCCGCGGCGCGCTCCTCCAGCAGGAGCTTGCGAGCCAGGATGTTCAGGTTCGTGTTGTAGCCGCCGCAAAGACCACGGTTGGACGTGAGCACCAGCACGAGCGACTTCCTGGCCGGCCGGGACTCGAGCAGCGGATGGGAGACCTCGGCGCCGGCCGAGGCCAGATCCGACATCATTTCCCGCAGCTTCTCCTGATAGGGGGCAGAAGCATGGATCCGCTGGAACGACTGCTTGTACTTCGCCGTCGACACCATTTCCATGGTCCGGGTGATCTTCTTGGTGTTCTGGACCGACTTCTTCCTCTTCAGGAGGACTTTTGCCTGTGCCATTCCCGGCTTCCTTTGCTCCCGCTAGCGGGGGTCGTGACCGTGGCCGGACAGGAATCCCGCAACGACTTCTTCCAGGACCTTGCGGAGTTTCGTTTCGTTGTCTCCGCTGATGACCTTTTCCTTCTCGATGGCAACGCGGATCTCCGGGTGGCTGCTGCGCAGCGCGTCGGTGACCACCTTTTCCGCCTCCAGCACCTGTTCAACCGGCACCTTGTCGAAGAAACCCTGCGAGCCGGCGTAGATGGAGATCACCTGGTCGATGACGTGCATCGGCTGGTACTGGTCCTGCTTCAGCAGTTCCACCATGCGCGCACCACGATCCAGCTGCGACTGCGTGGCCTTGTCCAGTTCCGTACCGATCTGGGCGAACGCCTCCAGCTCGCGGAACGCCGCGAGATCCAGACGAAGCGTACCGGCCACCTTTTTCATGCCCTTGATCTGCGCGTTTCCACCCACGCGGGACACGGAGATACCCACGTCCATGGCGGGGCGGATACCGGCGTTGAAGAGATCCGGAATCAGGTAGATCTGGCCGTCGGTGATCGAAATCACGTTCGTGGGAATGTAGGCGGAGACCTCGCCTTCCTGCGTCTCGATGATCGGAAGCGCCGTCATGGAACCGCCGCCGAGATCGTCCGAGAGCTTGACCGCACGCTCGAGGAGTCTTGAGTGCAGGTAGAACACGTCTCCCGGATACGCTTCGCGTCCGGGCGGGCGACGCAGCAGCAGCGACAGCTGGCGGTACGCCTGGGCCTGCTTGGTGAGGTCATCGTAGATGACCAGCGTGTCCTTGCCCTGGTGCATGAAGTGCTCGGCCATGGCGGCGCCCGCGTAGCCCGCGATGTACTGCAGCGGCGCGGGGTCCGAACTGGACGCGTTGATCACGACCGTGTAGTCCATGGCGCCGTGCTCTCTCAGCGTGTCCACCACGCTGGCCACCGTGGACTCCTTCTGACCGATCGCCACGTAGAAGCAGAGAACGTTCTCCGACTTCTGGTTGATGATGGTGTCGATGGCGATCGTGGTCTTGCCGGTCTTGCGGTCACCGATGATGAGCTCGCGCTGCCCGCGACCGATCGGCGTCATGGCGTCGATGGCCTTGATCCCGGTCTGCAGCGGCACCTTCACCGGCTGCCGATCCGCGATTCCGGGGGCGATGACCTCCATGGGGCGTCGCTCGCTCGTCTTGACCGGGCCGAGACCATCCAGGGGAATCCCCAGCGGATCCACCACGCGGCCGATCAACGCATCTCCCACCGGCACGGAAAGGAGACGTCCGGTCGACTTCACGACCATGCCTTCCGTGATCTCCAGGTAGTTCCCCAGGATCACCGCACCGATGGAGTCCTCTTCCAGGTTCATGACCTGGGCAAAGACGCCGTTCTCGAACTCGAGCATCTCTCCGGCCATGGCGTTCGAGAGGCCGTGGATCCGGGCGATGCCGTCCCCGACTTCGAGCACCGTGCCGGTGTCGGAAACATCGAGCGTGGTTCGGTACGACTCGATCTCCGAACGAATGACCGAGGCGATCTCCTCAGCCCTGATCTTCATAGCCTCAACTCCTGACTAGCTGCTTGCGGAACCGGGTCAGGCGGGATTTCAGACTCCCGTCCCAGACCTTGTCGCCAACTGCGACGACCGCCCCGCCCATCAGCTCCGGGTCGGTCTCTGCTTCGATCTCGATGGTCCTATCCAGTCTCTTGCCCAGCGCGTCCGCCAATTCCTGCCGAAGCGAATCGGACAGCGCGGTGGCACTGCGAACGGAAACGCGCATGCGGCCGGCGTGATCGTCGGCCATGGCGCGAAACGCCTCCGTGACCATGCCGAAGGCCGCAAAGCGGCGCTTTTGCACGAGCAGGCACAGGAAATCGGACACGAGATCCGTGGCCCGCCCCGCCAGTGCCTTCTTCAACTGCGCCACTTTCACCGCCGGTTCGATCACCGGGGTGTTGAGAAACTCGGCGATCTCCGGTTGACCGTCGATCAGCGCGCGGAACTCTTCCAGCTCCTGCGCCACGTCATCCACCGTCGACTTCTCACGGGCAATGCCGAACAGAGCTTCTGCGTAGACGCGAGCCACCGGACTTGCCAGCATCAGGCGCTCCCCGCTCCGCTCTCACGACGCATCTCGTCCACCAGCTCCTTGACGAGCCGCTCCTGATCGGACGCATTGATCGAGCGCCCCAGGATGCGACCGGCGAGGTCGGTGGAGAGACTGCCGGCGAGGTCCCAGATCTCCTGCTTGGCCGCGTCCTTCTGGAGTTCGATTTCACGCTCAGCGCGCTCCTTGAACTCCTGGGCTTCCTTCTGTGCGGTCAGGCGGATCTCTTCCTGGACCTGCTTTCCGTCGCGGCGGGCCTCCTCGAGAATGGCACGGGTCTCACTCTTGGCGTTGTTCATGGTGGACTCGTACTTCGCGAGCAGACGTTCCGCCTCGGCCTTGGTCTTGCGCGCGTCCTCGATCGCCCCCTCGATGTTCCGCTGGCGTTCCTCCAGCGAGGCCATGAGGGGCTTCCACGCGGTGAGCCGCAGTACCACCAGGACGATCACGAACGTGACGATCGTCCAGATGAGCAGCCCGGGATCCACGCTGAAGAGATTCGGGGACGCGTGCGCAGCGTCGGCCGCTCCGTGAGCCGCGTCTGCGGCTCCGTGGGCAGCGTCTTCTGCGACGTGATCATCTCCGTGGGTGCCCTGCGCGAACGCCGACAGGGCAAATGCCCAACCGACGAGGGTCGCACCGGCCCCCGTGACCATCCTTCTCAACAAAGAGTCCTCCGTTTCCCCGGGGCGAATGCCCCGAGTCGGGAAACTGACTAGCCGGCGAACTTGCTCTGGATCATGAAGCAGATCGCGCAAGCGAAGAGCGCGACGCCCTCGATGAGCGCGGCGGTCAGGATCATGCTGCCGCGGATGTCGCCGGCCGCCTCGGGCTGACGCGCGATGCTCTCCACCGCGCCGGCAGCAATCTTTCCGATGCCGAGGCCGGCTCCGAGGGTGGCGATGCCCGCGCCGATGCCGGCGCCCATCATGGCGAGACCTTCCATGGGTGGTTCTCCCTCCGTAAGGAGTGGTTGGGTCAGGAATCAGTGATCAGGGTGCGCTGCCATCCCCATGAACACTGCGGTGAGAAACGTGAATACGTACGCTTGAAGCAGCGCGACAAACAGTTCGAGCATGTAGATCGCAGTGGCCGCGGCCACGGAAATTCCGGCCGCCAGCCAACTCTTGAAGAGGAAGATGAACCCCATCATCACCATGATGACGATGTGGCCACCGTTCATGTTGGCCCAGAGTCGGACCGCCAGCGCAAACGGCTTGGCGAAGATTCCGACGATCTCGACCACCAGGAGCAACGGCCACAGCCACCAGGGAACGGGAGGAACGATCGATCCGAGGTAGTGGAGCAACCCGTTCTCGCGCACGCCGGTGATGTGAATGGCAGCGAACGCCACCAGCGCCAGCCCCGCCGTGACGGACAGGTTGCCCGTGGCGGTGGCGCTCCCCGGGATCAGTCCGAGCAGGTTGCAGAAGAGGATGAAGAAGAAGATGGTCCACAGGAAAGGCACGTAGCGGTTGGCCTTGTCGTGGAAATTGGGGATCGCCAGCTCGTCCCGGATGAAGAAGAGCACGGGCTCGATCAGGTTCCGGGCGCCCCGCGGCACGAGGCCCTTCTGCCGGGCAATGCTGCTCATCACGATGATCATCAGGAGGGAGGCGATCCACATCAGCACGACGTGGCGCGTGATATCCAGGCTGATGCCGCCCGGAAGCGTGGCCACGTGGTAGTAGGCCTCCGAGTCCATCAGGTGATGGAGGATGTCAATGCGGTCGGGGTCGTGCGTAGCTCCGGCCAGGATCATCGGATCGAACCTTCCTTGGAGCCCAGGTGCTGCTCGCGGGCGAGAGTCCACGCCTCGACCAGGACCAGGGCGAAGTAAAAGGCCACCAGCCAGAGCACGAAGCGCTGAACCTCGATGCCCGTGACTGCCACCAGCGCACTCATCGTGAGAATCAAAAGGGCGATCCGGACGATGAAGCCACCCACCACGAGCTTGGTGGCAAACATGTCCGGTCCGCGAAACGCAAACTGCGCAATCCACCACCCGCCGACCACGGAAACCAGGCCCAGGCCTGCCCCGACGCCCATCATACCGAGTGCTTCGGTTCCGCCCAGTAGCGTGGCCGGAATTGCCGCGGCCGCCGCCAATACGGCGGTCACGGTGGCGAGAAGCAGCGGGATTCTATTCCGAGGGGTCGTTGTGGTCATCATCCGTAAAGGACCGGGTTTCGCGGTAGAGGAAGTAGAAACCAATTCCAGCTCCGGCAAAAGTCCCGACCAACGTGAAGAGGTTTGTGGACAACCGTTTGTCCAGCTGGGTACCAGCCCAGATCCCGAGCAAGACTACCAATGCGAACTGGATGCCCAAATGCGAGTAGCGGACAATGTCGGAGGGCCCCCGGGTCCGTCGCATGGGAACCTCCTGCCTTGGCGATCACCACCGGCATTCGCACCGCTTCCCACGCCCGCACAAGGCGGAAAAGCTACCGGCGGCCAGGGAATTCACGCAAGTGGTTTTTTTCACAAGGCACGCATCGAAAGAGTACCGGCGCGGGCCCGATTGGAACAGGCCTCATCTCGGACGTCTGCGGATCTGCGAGTTGAAGCTGAAGGACGGCGCACCCGGGAGGGGGCGTGTTATAGACTGTGGCAGGATCAGCGGAGGCCCGCCCGGGCACCGGACGCAGGAAGACGGCCCGGCGCCGCCGCTCTCAGCCGGGCCCGATCATGGGGCCCAGGAATCTGCAAGAAAGAGCGAATGGGGGTCGAACCGATCGATCGGTCTGTGGTAGACTATTTTCGTTCCGGGAGTGAGCTTCAGGTTTCGAGGCACCAACGCCCGGGATGGCCGCGCGGAACTTGTTGCGTGGCATGCATTTAGGGAGTCGGTGTCGGGAAAGGCAGGGAGGCGGCGCTCGCGCCCACTCTTCGCTGCCCTGCGGTCGCCGATCGCTCGTTGGTTGGAAAGTAGCGCGCAGAACGGCTCACGGCCTTGAACTGGGATCGTGATCCTGCTAAAGTGTCAGTTGCCAGCGGGGCCCACCCAAATGGTGTCCTGGCTGCGCTCACTGAATCCGAATTCGGAGGAGCACCATAATGAAGCGTATCCTGACGATTGTTTCCGTTCTGTCTATCGTGATGGCCTCCAGCGCCATGGCCGAAGACTATGGTTGGAGCCTCAGCTTCAGCGACACCGACCCGAACGTGCAGGCGGCCAACGTGCCCGCCACCACGCCGCACTCGGTGTACCTGTGGATGGCCTGCACGCAGGCTGATGGAATGTCCGCGGCTGAGTTCTCGGCTGTCTTCCCGGCCGGTTTCTTCGGTCACGGCTTCACCCCGCTGAACGGCGTGCTCAACGCCGGTGACGCCAACAACCTGCTGCTCGCGGTGGGTGGCTGCCCCGTCGGTCCGTTCCTCGCTGGCCAGTTCGGTCCGTACCTGGACTTCACGGGTGCCGGTGGCGCGTGGTGCCTGGTGGCTTCCCCGACCGGCAACAACGTGACGGTCGACTGTGACCCGGTCAGCCCGGTCGCGAATGCGAATGCCATCGTCGGTTGTGCGACCAACGGCAACGTCGCCTGCAACACCGGTGCCTGTGGCACGGTGTCGGTTGAGGACTCCAGCTGGGGTTCCATCAAGACCCTGTACCGGTAGTTCTTTTTCACACCGGTCAGTTGTTGGATTGGGGGGGGCCTTCTTGGAGGCCTCCCTCTTTCCTTTTTTGGCAAGGTTGACTTTTTCTCTAAGGTCGGACATACACCATTGTCGATTTCACCAGTGGGGTGGCAGAATCGGCTATCACCGGCGATCGCGATCGGGTTGAGCCCGCTTGTGTCCAGACCCCGCTTTTTGAATCCGGAATTGGAGGAGTAACTACCATGAAGCGAATCCTGACCATTGCCTGTCTCCTGTCCCTCGTGGTTGCCTCCGGCGCCATGGCGGAAGACTACGGCTGGCGTTTGAGTTTCAGCAACACGGACCCGGCGGACAGCACGGCCACCGTGCCTGCCACCACGCCGCACTCGGTGTACCTGTGGCTCAACTGCACCAATCTGGACGGCATGTCGGCCGCCGAGTTCACGGCCCAGTTTCCTGCGGGCTTCTTCGGTCACGGCTTCACGCCGATGAACGGTGTGCTCAACGCCGGCAACGCCACCAACCTGCTGCTCGCGGTGGGTGGTTGCCCCATGCGGCCGTTCCTTGCCGGTGAGTTTGGCCCGTACCTGGACTTCACGGGAGCCGGCGGCAGCTGGTGCCTCGTGCCGTCCCCCACGGGCAACAACGTCACCGTGGACTGCGACCCCGTGAGCCCGATCGCCCACGACAACGCCATCACCGGTTGCGCCACGAACGGGAACGCCATCTGCAGAACCGGAACGTGCGAGCCGGTTTCCGTGGAAGGTACGAGCTGGGGTTCGATCAAGACCCTGTACCGCTAGGTTCCTGCGTCGGCCTCGCGCCGGCCGCAGCGGACCACCGACGAACGAAGGGAGTCTTCTCGCGAAGGCTCCCTTCTTCGTGTTGGTGAGGACGCCGGCGGGGCAGGGTCGGGGCCGCCGGCGGACGGGTTCTAGA
Organism: Gemmatimonadota bacterium; assembly: GCA_021604925.1. Lineage (GTDB taxonomy): Bacteria > ARS69 > ARS69 > ARS69 > ARS69 > BQJX01. The sequence goes on along the minus strand of BQJX01000045.1, from coordinate 933 downwards.
ACTGGCCGGGCATGACCTCTTTCAGCCCGTGGACCAGAATCCGTTCGGCCTTGCTCAGCTGGCGGGCGTGATAGACCTCGTCCGACGAGCCCCACAGAAAGACGAACGTGGCCGGGACCGCTTCCATGCTGCGCCCGCGGTTGTTCCGGGCGGCCAGGATCTCGATGAGTTCGTCGATGGCCCAGGTGTCGGGCCGGGTCTTGTCCAACTCTGCCCAGATCTCGGCGAACCCGAACAGCAGCTCCTGGATGTCGTGCAGGGCCGCACCGTGACGCAGGCTGTAGGAAGCCACGCGCTCGCTCTCCGGCAGCTCGTCGAATTCCTCAATCAGGGCCCGCTTGGGAACTCGTCCGCGGCCGCGCTGGTTCCGAGGCAGGTACTGGAGACAGGCTTCCAGACCCTGCTGGCCCAGCCAGCGAAATGCACCTCGGATGGGGCCGCCATCGTAGCCTCGCGCCCAGGCGGCCGCGTACTCGACGGGGCTGGACCCGTGCGGCGGCGGGCCCCACGGGGCGTCGACTTTCTCGAACCGCGAGAGCTGGTAGATCTCCTTGGGCAGGGGCTGCTCCAAGAAGGCCCGCACCAGCTCAGCGGGAGTTCTGTAGATCGAGCGGGTACTGACCACGTCCGTAACCCTCCTGGTGGCGCGGGTGGAGTCCCGGAATTCCGGGTCCGGACATCCACCGGCGACGACTCTGGAGGGCGTTTCGCCTGCTCTGTCCAGAATCCCACGGGATCCGGGGTGAAGGCAAGCGGAGATGAGAACTCTCCGGTGCCGTCCGCTGGACCGAAGCCTCCCAATCGCCTAGATTCGACCGCGAAGCAACTCCATCAAGGTCAAGGACGGGAGGAACCCCATGGATACACTGGATCAGAGCATTCCTGAGTTCGCCGCCAACTTCGGACCGGATTCCGGGCCCGGATACGGTGACC
>BQJX01000044.1 GCA_021604925.1 Gemmatimonadota bacterium | reverse complement strand
GACCCTGCCGGGCGGAAGCCGCGCCGGCGAAGTGGGCGTGGGGTTTCTGGACCGCTCGGGCCCGGCGGACGAGCTCATCGTACCCCTCCATCCCACCTCGCCCATGGACGGGGGCTCGGTCGAGTTGGAGTTCACGAACGGCTCCAACGTGACCTCCAACCTGATTCCGCTGGACCTGGGCGCACTCACCCCCGCCCCGGGCGCGTTTGCCGCCGTCATCGACGGGCTCCAGCTGCTCTTCGACGGCTGGTTGGCCCAGAACGGCACGACTCGCGACGACCTGCGAGCCACGTCGCCGGAGCTGCTCCCCGCCCTGGACCTTCCCCTCCTCATCACGCACAGCGTCCTGGATCATCCCGGCAATCCGAACACGCTGCGCGACTTCGCCGATGGCGCCATTCCCATGTTCGACGAAGCCGACGTCGATCGCGAAGTTCTGGACGCGCTGACCGCGCTCTCCGGCCTGGACGAGTTCCTCTCGCTCAAAAGCGCGTTCGTGGACACGCTCACCGCGGTAGGCCCCGGCCCCTACTACCCGTCCCAGGACTTCGCGAGCGCCGGCCCCCTTCGCTTCTGCATCGATGCTCCCACGTTCGGGATCGGGCCCAACGACTGCGGCAAGCTCGCCGAGGTGATGGTGTACCGGAGTGAGCTGGCCCGCGAAGCCGACAGCGCGGCGCAACAGGTCATCGATGATCTCGAGAACATCGTGTTCACGGCGCTGGGATACACGCGGGCCGCGGCGGTCGCCGCCGGAATCGCTTCCACGTTCTGGGCCATCGACAACATCGAAGGCGGCCACCGGGGGACCTACCCATCCCGGTTCGTGAACGAGGCCACGGACTTCCAGCTGGATCCCACCATCTTTCCCGAGGATTTCACGGAGCCGGGACTTTGGGACAACTTCCTCGTCACCGCGGAGAGCGACGGCTGGCGCTTCGACGATGTCATCCTCAAGGCCATCTCCAAGATCAAGGGTGCGCGGAGTGCGTTCGACCAGGATACGATCGACGGCCTGCTGGCGGACGCCGCGACCGGCCAGGGCGTGAAAGACGCCCAGGACGCCATGACCGGATACGCCCGCAACGCGGTCGTCACCGAGATCCGCGAAGCGCTGGGGCTGGACGAGTACTCGACGCTGGAGTACTGCCCGCAGACGTGGGCCGACATCGATTGCACGGGGCTGCCCTACTCCAGCAGCGAGAGTCCGGAGCTGGACACGAACGATACCGCGTTGACGTTCCAGCCCACGGACGTGGGCACCGCGCATCTGACCATCTCCACGACCAGTGTGTTCGGTTCCGCCTCGACCGGAGAGACCAAGGTGATCCGGACGAACGCGATCGAGGTCTCCATCGATCCATTCCAGGCCAGCGCCGACACGGACGAGTCGGTCGGCTTTACGGTGCGCGTGGCCAACGCGATCAACCCGGATGTGCGGTGGTGGACCGAGGGCAGCGACCCCGGCGGGTTCAGCTCGACCGTCTCCACCGCGACCGTCATCACGCCGGGCAGTCCCTGGGGACCGCCCATCGAGGTTCACGCGCGCAGCCTGGCCAACACGGGGCTTCGCGAGGGCAAGGTGGACTCCGATCCGCGGGACGACATGGCGCCGGTCACGTACGGCAGCGGCCTGGTGTATGTGGATCCACCGAGCGTGTGCGTGATGCCGAACGAAACGCAGCAGTTCACCGCCACCCTGATCCCCGGCGACATCGAGTCGGTCACCTGGCGGGTGGAGCCGCCCGGAGCAGGGTTCGTCGACGCGGCCGGACTCTATACGGCGCCCTCCGCTTCCCGGACCGATCCCGTGGCGATCATTGCCACGGTGAACGGCTCGGTGGAGGGGTCCGCCCTGGTCAATGTGGGCGAGTGCGCATGCAACTGGACCGCGTTCGTGAGCGGCGCCGTGGGCGACATCCGCGGAGGGCTGCTGGCCTGGATCAGCTTCAACCAGCTCAGCTTCCACGACGAGGATGGCGCGGTGTTCGTGGCGCTCCCCTTCGCCACGGTGACGGGCGTAGGATCCTACGACGTGATCCTGTCCTACTTCCGGGATTCGGCCGGCGACATCTGGTCCTCCGGGGACGGCGAAGAGATCCCGTTCCCGGTGCTGACCGTCGCCGAGCGCGATGGCAACGAGTCCATCCGCGGGCAGATCACGGGAACGCTGATCCAGGTGGGCGGGAAAGGTGAAGTGCAGCAGATCGATGTCCTGCTGGACTTCCACGCGCAGTGGGCCGACCTGGGCGAAGCACTTTGCGGGGAATAGTCTCGGGCGGCATGCTCCGCCCCTACCAAGGGAGAAACGGACCCATGGATACCCGAACGGCCCTCTGCGGGCTGCTCATGCTGCTGCTCTCGGCCGGCTCCACGCGCGCCGACATCACCACCGGACTCATCGCTTCGTATTCATTCAACGGCCACACGAACGACATCAGCGGCCAGGCGAATCATGGCAGTGCGCAGGGCGCCTTGGTGTTCACCACGGACCGGTTCGGAAACGTCGACGGTGCCGGCGAGTTCAACGGCGTGAACTCCTACGTCCGGGTGCCCGCGTCGCCCAGCCTGAACTCGCCCACCAGCGCCGTCACGCAGGCGGCGTGGGTGATGTCGTACGGCGTGAGCCAGGTGGGATTCGGCTTCAACCCCATCCTCATGAAGAGCGTCACGGGCGAGAACGCATTCATGTACCGGATGACGACCAGCCCGTCGGGGTTCGGCGCGGCGTTCAACAACTGGACCACGCACGCCAATGCCGACTCGGTCCTCAACCTGAATCAGTGGTATCACCTGGTCACGGTCTTCGACGGCACCACGCTGTGCTGCTACCTGGACGGCGCGCCGGTGGACACGCTACCCATGGCGCTCACCATCACGCAGGACAACCGGGATCTCACGATCGGGGCCGACACGCCCGGCGTTCTGGAGATCTTCTACGGCAAGCTGGACGATGTGCGCGTGTACTCGCGGGCGCTCTCGGCCGCGGACGTGCTGGAACTCTACGGCGGACCCGCCACGGGAGTTCCGTTGCTGGAAGAGGTGGCCGGCGTCACGCTGGGCCCCAGCTATCCGAACCCGGCCACGCACCGCAGCGTGGTGGAGTTCGCGCTGGATCGGACCCGGTCGATCGGGCTGCAGGTGTACGACGTCCGGGGCCGCAGCGTGCGCAGCCTGCTGTCCGGCCCGGTCCCCGGCGGCCGCCACTCCCAGGAGTGGGACGGCCGCGATGACCGCGGCGTCCCGACCCCGGCGGGCACCTACTTCTTTCGGCTGGAGGCGGGCCCCCAGGTTCTCACGAGCCGGGTGACACGGATTCGGTGACTCGCGGCGCGACCGCCGACAGGAACCGATCCAGAATCGTGGCCAGCGTGGGCGTGCCGATCTCCTGCAGCTCGTAGCGCACCCGGACCGCCGGCTTGTCCAGATCGATGATCCGACTCAGGTCGATCGGCGTCCCGATCACCACGGTGTCCGCGGGCACGCGCTCCAACGTCTTCTTCAGATCCTGGATCTGCGCGTCCCCGTAGCCCATGGCGGGCAGCACGGGCCCGGTACTCGGATACTGCTCGTAGGTGGATCGGATCGACCCCACGGCATACTCGTGCGGATCCACGATCTCCGCGGCGCCGTAGCGTTGCGCGGCCACCCAACCGGCGCCGTACGCCATGCCCCCGTGCGTGAGCGTAGGGCCGTCTTCCACAACCACCACGCGCCTTCCGCGGATCCTGTCGGGCTCATCCACCTGGATCGGACTGGCCGCGTCGACCAGGACGGCGTGCGGATTCAGCTGTTCCGCGACCGCGCGCGTGGTCCGGATGTCCTCGTAGTCCGCGGTGTCCACCTTGTTGATCACGACCACGTCCGCCAGGCGAACATTGACCTCGCCCGGGAAAAACCGCGCCGCGTGATCCGGCCGATGCGGATCCACTACCGTAATGGTGAGGTCGGCGTGGTAGAACGACGTGTCGTTGTTGCCGCCGTCCCAGATGACCACGTCCGCTTCTCTTTCCGCATCGCGCAGGATGCGCTCGTAGTCCACGCCCGCATAGAGCACGCGCCCCGCCTCGAGATGCGGCTCGTACTCCTCGCGCTCTTCGATGGTGACCTTGTGGCGGGCGAGATCGTCGTACGTCTCGAAGCGTTGCACCGCCTGCTCCGCCAGGTTCCCGTAGGGCATGGGGTGCCGCACCACCACCACCCGCTTCCCGAGGTTGGTAAGAATCTGGGCCACCCGGCGGGACGTCTGGCTCTTGCCCGCGCCCGTTCGCGCGGCACAGACCGCCACCACGGGCACGTTCGCCCGGACCTGCGTATGCCGCAAACCCAGCAGGCTGAAGTCGGCGCCGGCGGCCAGGACCCGCGAACCCAGATGCATCACGTGATCGTACGGGACGTCGCTGTAGCCGAAGATCACCTCGTCCACCCCGTGGTCGCGGATCAACTGCTCCAGCTCGGACTCCGGATGAATCGGAATGCCCTTCGGATAGTGCGGACCGGCCAGCTCGGGCGGATAGCGTCGCCCGTCGATTCCGGGGATCTGCGTGGCCGTGAACGCAACGACCCGGACCTCCGGCAGGTCGCGATAGTGAACGTTGAAGTTGTGGAAATCCCGCCCGGCCGCGCCGAGGATGAGGATCTTCCGGGGCATGCCGTCTACCTCCGCTAGGGTTGCTGGAGAGCTCCGCCAAGGGGCAGAATACGTTACTCGTCGGTCCTGAATTCGACCACCCGGGGCGGCGGACGGGCCGGAAGCCGCTCCGGGAAGCCGCGCGTTCCCGGGGAAAAGGGTCTATGGTGGGGTGAGGACGTGATCCGGGAAGGACGAAGCGCCCGGTTCACGAGAAGCTTTCCTTCGCGAAAGGACTTGGGCGTGGGTGACAAGGGCGGCAAGAAGGACAAGGAGCGGGACAAGAAGCAGAAGCAGAAGCGCGACAAGGACAAGGACCAGAAGAAGAAGGACAAGCAGCCGAAACCCTCCTGACTTCATGGGGATGCGCTTCGTTCGACGATTCGCGCGGGGCGCATCCCCGTTCCACCGTGGGGAGTCTCCCCGGCTCCCGTGAGGACTCCACGATGGCCGATCCCATCCTGACCGCCCCGAACTGACCGATGGCTGCTCGCAGGCCGGTCGAACGCACCTCCTCCCCGGACGAACCCTTCTCGTTCGCCGAGGAAGTCGCTCATAGCCTCACGCACGGAGCCGGCCTTCTCCTCGCCGTGGCGGCGCTCGTCCTCCTCGTGGTGTTCGCGTCACGGCGAGGCACCGCCATCCATGTGGTCTCCGGGGCGGTCTACGGAACCACGCTCGTGCTGCTCTACGCCGCGTCCACGTTCTACCACGCACTCCCGCACGGTCGCGCCAAGCGGGTCTTCGGGATCCTGGACCACGCCGCGATCTTCCTGCTCATTGCGGGGACCTACACGCCGTTCGCGCTCGTCACGTTGCCGGGGAGTTGGGGTTGGCCCGTCTTCGGCATCATCTGGGGTCTGGCCATCGCGGGCGTGTTGCTGGAAGCGATTTCCCGCGGCCGGGCTCGTCGCCTTCAGCTTGCGCTTTACCTGGCCATGGGGTGGGCCATCGTGGTGGTCGCGCGGCCGCTGGTGCAGGGGCTGGCGCCGCAGGGACTCGTCCTGCTGCTGGCGGGAGGACTCGCCTACACGCTGGGGACGGTCTTCTTCGTCTGGCGGAGGCTGCCGTTCCACCACGCGGTCTGGCACGTGTTCGTGCTCGGCGGGAGCGTGTGCCACTTCTTCGCGATCCTGCTGTACGTCATTCCGAGCGGATGATGCCGGCACACCCTACGGAAGACGGCCCCGGACAAGTCGCCCGGAGCCGTTCCTGAGATTCGGATCCGCGACGCGAACGCCGCTACTTCAGGTGAACCACCCGCGCCATTCGGGCTTCGCCCTCGGACTCCATCCGAACGAAGTAGATGCCCGAAGCCACCGGGCTGCCGTCGAGATCACGACCATTCCACTCCACCACGTGGGTTCCGGGGTCGCTCATTCCCGCGTAGAGCGTCTCGATGCGGCGGCCCGCGGCGCTGAAGATGTCCACCGCCACCCGACCGTGGCGCGTCACCGAATAGGAGATGGACGTGCGGTCGCGGAACGGGTTGGGCCCCACCTGCAGCGTCGACGTGGGGATCTCGGGCGAAACGCTGGCCACGCCCGTGGGAATCAGGATCACGAACGGATCATCGTTCAGATCAAAGAAGATGTTGTCCGCCGCCTCCACGATCACGCGGCCCTCCGCCACCGACAGACTGGGCACCGACACGACCTCGCTGCCGTCGTTCGGGACGCCCAGAGCCAGGGGCACGTCGTACTCGAACCCGCGGCCGTCGTCCGTGGACAGGCGGATGTTCACGGTGGCGCAGGAAACCGGCGCCAGGTCCGTGCCCGCCACGTCCCACGTGATCGTGCGCGACTCGCCGGAAACCCAGGGGGTGGCGCCGATCGAAGTCACCAGGAACGGGCCGGCCGAGTCGTCCACGTCCACCGACGTGGCATCCCAGTCCACGCCGCCCAGGTTGTCGCGAGCGGTCAGGCGGAAGTTCAGCGTGCGACTGTACGTGGGCAGGAGTTCCCCGATCGTGTGCGTGTTGGTCCGGATGTCCCGGTTCTTGGGGAAGAGCCGGAAGTCATCCGTCTTCGGGAAGAACGACCGGAAGATCGGAGCGTTGCCCGACGGGCTGTCCGGAGCGCCCGCCGGTCCCAGGTCATACTGCTCCCAGCAGTAGGTGGGCGTATCGCCATCCGGATCCGTGATGGAACCGTAGAGGACGAACGGCGTGCTGATCGGAATGGTGTGTCCCACGTTCCCCGCCACCGGAACCGGAGGCAAGTTGCCGGTGGCCGTCACGACGGGGCAGCCACTGCCGCTTCCCGACTGCGTGTATGCGGTCATCTGGTCGAAGCTGCGCGAATGGAAGTAGGCGCCGCTGTTGTTCGCGATGTTCTGCGAGCCGCAGATCCCCGCGTACGCCTGGATCGTGCTGCCCGATCCCGGCTCGTACGCCGAGGAGCCGGTGCGATTCCCCGAACACGAGCCGGCGTTGCCGTTGAACGTGTGGCTTCCGCCGTACTGGTGCCCCATCTCATGCGCCACGTAGTCCACGTCGAACGCGTCCCCGATGGGCGATCCGCGCCCGGTCACGCCGCGGGCCTTGTTTCCCGTGCGACAGACAACGCCCAGCCCGGCGATTCCTCCCCCGCCGGTACTGAACACATGGCCGATGTCGTAGTTCGCGCTGCCGATGACCGAGTCCAGATTCGACTGGTTCTGCCCGAGCATCGTTCCGCCGCTTCCGTTGGTGTACGGGTCGGACCCCGCGTTCGTGTAGACCAGAAGATCGTTGTTGGGCACGAGCTCCATGCGAACGGACAGCTCCCGCTCGTAGATCCCGGTGACGCGGTTCAGCGACGTGGTGATGGCCGCCATGCCCGCCACGACCGTACCACCGTGAAACGCCGTGTACTCGCCCGTGGCCGCAATCGCCGTGCGGTACGTGCGAAGCTGCTGCCCCGTGAATCGAGCCGCGGACCGCGCGCGCTCCTCCACCAGGCGCTGGATCTCCGCCACCACCTCCGGGTCCTCCTCGACCTCGCAGGTGAAGGGCTCTTCCCGCTCACTCGTAACGGCGGCCCGGTCGCGCTTGAAGTAGCTCACGTACGACTGCGCGTCGCCCCGCCGCACCGGATCGATGAACATCGGTCGGCGCGTGGACAGGATCATGGCGTGGAACCCGGCCGGCGTGGTGTCCAGCCGGACCGTGGCCGTGGGATCCTGCACGCCCCGACCCACGTAGGTGCGGATCTCGGGAAACTTGGCCGCCAGCTCGGGGTGCAGGATCGACGACTCCCACACGGTGAACTGTTCGGTCGACTCGCCCGGGAGCGGGAGCGTCACCGTGAGGCCCGGCACGTCGGCGTCGAATCGTTCGAGCGGCGCTTGCGTGAGCAGGCCCCGCATGTCCGCGAGTTCCAGCGTGAAGTAGCGGGAACTCTCGGGATACCCGACCGCCCCCACTTCCTCCTGAGAGACTTCCTGGAAGAGGGGCGCAGCCGAGGCCGAGGCCAGGGGAAGCAGCAGGGCCGGCAGCAGCATGGCCAGGGCCAAGCCCACACCGGCAATGGACCGCCGGGCGTCGTCCGGAGCGGCGAATTGAAGTGATTTCATCGATGGTCTCTCCGCTTTGGGAAACGAGTCGGCGTAGGGCCCTTGATTATAGCGCATGCGGAGACCCGATTCGAGTCTCGCGGCGAGTTCCACCCGCTTCTCGTGTACTGTGACGGTCCACAGGAGGGAACATCGCCTTGCAATCACCATTTCGCCCCGCTCCTCTTCGCCGCGGATGGGTGTTCGTCGTCGCACTCCCCCTGCTCTGGGTGGCGGCGGACTGGACGTACTCGCGCCGCGTGACGCTCCGGATGGCGCGCTGGGAAGCCACGCAGGAACGCGACGACCACGGCGTCCAGATCGGCCACGCTGCGTACACGCTCGGCGACGGCGACCCGGCGCTCCTCCTGATCCACGGCATCGCGGACTCCCCCCGCGCCTACGCCAAGATGGCGCCGCGGCTCGCCCGGCAGGGCTTCACATGCCGGGTCATGCGGCTGCCGGGTTTCGCCGAGCCGGTGGAGTCCCTCGCCTCGGCCACTCGCGACGATTGGACCCGCGCGGTGGCGGCGGAATTGGCGGATCTGACCGGCACCCACGGTTCGGTCGCGGTGGTGGCACATTCGCTCGGCGCCGCCGTCGCCATCCACTGTGCGCTGGCCGAGCCGCCGTCGATCGACGCCCTCGTTCTGCTGGCTCCGCTCATCGATGTCTCCCGGAAGCGAAGTCCACTCCTGTCCGCACGAGCGTGGCACCACGTGACCCGGCGCGCTCTGCACTTCACCACGATCACCGAGACTCCGTTTCCCATCGACGCCCGGGATCCGGAGGAGCGCGACTTCCCGGATCGGTGCCGCTTCTCGCCGGTCGGGGTCTTTGACGAGGTCTTCGCGCTCATCGACGGCAATCGACACCGCGCCGACGAGTTGCGAATGCCACTCATGACCGTGGTATCCCCCCACGATCGAGTGATCGACCGGGATGCCGCCGAACGCTTTCACGCCGAAGCCGGCTCCGCCGTCAAGATCCTGCGCCTCGCGAGCGACGCGGGACACGCGCTGCCGCGTGACCACGGTTGGGAGGAGCGGACGGACGCCATCGCGGAGTTCGCCCGCGCAAGCGCGACCGGCAACTGAGAGAGCGCGGCCGGGCGCCGTTCGTTCCGTGTCGAGAACCACCACAGTTGTCGAGAATCCCGGCAGTCCGCCCAAGACACGCGTCCGCACCCACTTGCGGAGCCGTGTCGAGTTCCACCGTCGAGGACCTCGACAGGGCGCGGAAAGACACCGCGAACTCCTCGTCCCCACAGGGCGCCGGAACGCGTTGACAGCCCGCAACTTGCGACGTTCCTCCGCCGGCGTCCTCGCGTGGCACGACGAATGCTCTCCCTCCTCATCGTCAACGCAGTCCCAGCCAACCCCTATCGAGGAGGTGATTTCAATGGTCGTGATCCTGGTGCTTCTGACGTTCGCGGCCTTCGTGGCCGTTGACCTGATCCGGGAGCGTCGCCGCAACGCCGCGCTTCTTCAGGAAGGAGAGTCGGTCCACAGCGCGCTCAATGAGATGGAGCCGCAGTGGATCTCGGGTTTCGAGCTCAAGCCAACCTTGGCCTATCACCCGGCGCATCTTTGGGTGCACCGCGTGAGCAAGGACCAGGGCTACGTGGGCCTGGACGACTTCGCGCGACGACTGGTCGGGGCGGACGCATCCATCTCGCCCGTCGCGGTGGGAACGCACGTTCATCAGGGCGGAACCACCGCCACCGTCCGCCGCGATGGAAGCGAGACGCGGTTGCTGTCGCCGATCTCCGGCGAGGTGATCGGGGTCAATCCGCGTCTGAAGGACGAACCCGACCTTCCGTTTCGCGACCCGTACGGTGCCGGATGGCTCTTCAAGATCCGGTCGCCGCGCCTGTTCGCGGAGTTGCCCAACCTGCTGAGTGGAAGTCTCGCGAATCGCTGGATGCAGGACACGATCTACCGCTTCCGGCACCAGCTGGTGCTTGCCAGCGGAAGCGTGATCCAGGACGGCGGCGAGCCGGTCGAGGACATCGCGTCCGCGCTCAACGACGCCAGCTGGCGACGGCTGACGGGCGAGTTCCTGGGCATGCAGCAGTCCAAGTGGAACGGCTAGGAGGCAGTCATGTACGGACTTCTGTTCGACGCGAACCAATGCATCGGCTGCGGAGCCTGCCTGGACGCCTGCAAGGAGGAGAATTCCCTGCCGGCGTCCGCCCAGGAAGTGCTGTCCGCAACCGACTACTCGGTCCTGGAAGAGCACAGCGACGTCTACCTGCGGCGGATGTGCATGCACTGCATCGAGCCGAGTTGCGCCTCGGCCTGCCCGGTGGGGGCGCTGCAGAAGACGCCGGCCGGTCCGGTGACCTACGATTTCGACCGCTGCATCGGCTGCCGCTACTGCATGGTGGCCTGCCCGTTCAGCGTCCCGCGCTACGAATGGTCCTCGATGACGCCACGCGTGCAGAAGTGCCAGATGTGTCCGCACCGCGTGTCGAAGGGCGA
>BQJX01000043.1 GCA_021604925.1 Gemmatimonadota bacterium | reverse complement strand
CGGCCAGCGCGGACAGCAGTCCCGTGTACACCAGGACTTCCGTCCACGGAACGGCTACGCCCTTGGCCGCGCCCCACACCACGCCCACGACCATGGCCAGGAACACCGGCGCGAACACCACCACGAACCGTCCGGCCAGCTTGCCCCAGTACCACGCGCCCAGTCCCACCGGCAGCGACAGCATGTACTCGTACACGCCGGCCTCGCGATCGCCCACGACGGAGCGCACGGTGGTGATCAGCACGAACACCGGCAGGATGGCCATGGTGATCTGCAGGTAGGTGATGAGCATGCGAGAGAGCCCGCTGAAGCCCATCACGCGCGATTCCGTGAGGCCGGAAAGGAACAGCCCCACCACCACGCCGCCGAACACCAGCGTGTACACCAGGAACCACCGCGCGCGCAGGGACTCGCCCACGTCGGCGCGGGCCATGTCCAGGAGCTGCTTCATCGCGGGATCCCGGTGCGGGCGCTCTGCTTGTCGCGGATCCGTTCGGCCGCCTCGTCCCAGCCGAAGGATCCCTGCGCCGGATCCTTCACGGCCCCCAACCCGAAGTCCATGGGCGAGACCCGCTCGTCCACGTAGCCGGCGATCCGCGCGTCGATCCACTCGCCGGTGCGATGGTCCGTGACCCACACCTCCGTGCGCGGATCGCTCTTCCACGCCTGCGCATCCAGCCACAGCACGGCGCAGCCCAGGTCGTCAAACGCATCCACGCGGGTGGGCTCGCCGGCGGGAGCGCCGCGCACCTGCGCCGCGTAGTTCCGATCGCTGATGGCCATGGTGCACTGCGCGCACACGTCGCGGTCCCAGCGCACCTCCACCGGTCCCGTCTCCGGCGCCCCCGAACACGCGGCCAGGAACGTGGCGAACACGGCCACCACCGCCACCGCACGAAGCGCGGACGCCGTCCCGCGGAGTGGGTCATTCATGCTTGGCCTCCTTCATGTCGATGCCGCCGAGCAGCGCCGCGTAGCGGGAGAGAACTCCCAGGAAGCGCAGCCGATCCGGACCCGCCACCGTCCCGGTCCACGTTCGGCCGTCGCCGTTCCCCGAGAAGCCCCAGTCCCGGATCGACTTCGAGAACGCGTCGCTGGCGCGGGTCAGGGTCACGCGGCACTCCAGCAGGCTGGCCAGGTCCACGCGATCCGCCACGTGGTCGCTCAGCGTGATCCGTCCCTGGTCGAGTTCCACCACGCGGTTCACCAGCGTGGCCACTTCGTCCAGTCGATGGCTGGAGATGATCATGGTGGAGTGGTTCAGCCGCTCGGCCAGCAGGCCGAAGAACACCCGCCGCGCCTCCGGGTCCAGGTTGGCGGCCGGTTCGTCCATCACCAGGACATCGCAGTCGCGGCCCAGCGCGATCCCGATCAGAAGCTTCTGCTTTTCGCCGCCCGAAAGCTTCACGAAGCTCCGCCGCCGGATGTCGGCCAGCGGCAGGCCCAGCTGCTCGGCGATGGTGAACATGCGGGCGGGATCGCTCTCGCACACGCGGGCCGCGAACTCGACCAGGTCCTCCACCGGCATCTTGAGCGGGGGCGGCAGCTGCGGTACAAAGCCCACGCGCCTCAGCACCTCGCGGCGATTCCGCCGCGGATCCCGGCCGGTCACCTCCACGGTTCCCTGGCAGACGTACTCGCCCAGAAGGCAGCGGATGAGCGTGGTCTTGCCGGCGCCGTTGGAACCGACCAGCGCCACACGATCGCCGAGGCCGATCTCCAGGTCGATTCCGTCCAGCACGACCGTGCGGCGGAACGACTTCCGTAGATTCTGGAAGCGGATCAATCGCGATTCCCCAGTCCCTTGACCTGCAGGCTGAGCGCGCCGGTCGGGCACACGTCCAGACAGCGGGCGCAGCGCGTGCAGTCCCCGCCCACGTCCACCTGGACGTCCGGCGCGCGACCGCGCTTGGTGAGATCCAGCACGTGGGGCACCAGGCAGACCTCGCGGCAGGCGCCGTCGTGGTGGCAATGCCCGATCTTGTAGACGATCCGCAGCGGCGCGGCCGACCCCACGACTGCGTACGTGAGTCCGATCGGACACGCGTAGCGACACCAGGCGCGCCGGGAGAAGAGCACCTCGAACGCCAGGAGGCACGCCACCCACACCAGCACCATTCCCGGGCCGTAGACCAGGGCGCGGCTGAGTATGCCGGTCGGCGAGATGGTCTCGTACACCGTGTAGCCGGTTCCGAAGGCGAGCACGCTGAACACGATCCAGATCACCACACGGGCGCGCCGGTCGAACTTGAGGTTCCGGGCGATCTTCCGCTTGGCCAGCATCAGATGGAGCGACTCCGCCCACTCGGACAGCAGGTGATAGGGACAGATCCACCCGCAGAACGTGCGTCCGCCTCCCAGGCAGAGGAACGCCACGGTGGCCGTGCCGATGACCAGGTTCACGAGCACCAGCTTGGACGCCAGCATGACCTGCAGCGCCGAGAAGATGTCCGCCATGTGGAAGCCCATGAAGCGCGACGCGGACAGCGTGCCTTCCAGGAACTGGAGATCCAGGCGAAACGAGAGCACGAACAGCAGGTTCACGGCGATGAGGACCGCCCAGCGCCGGCGTCGCCACTTCTGCGGGGCCGCCACCTTCTCCTTCCGGTCCTCGATGATCTTGAACGTCTCTTCCTTGGCCCGCCGCGTCTGTCGTTCCTTGTGGATTTCGCAGACCGCCGCCGTGAACCGGTCCGGCGCGGGCTTCGTCGGTTCCTTGCCGAGGGTGACCGCCAGCGACTCCAGCCAGTTCCTCATGCGTGTCCCCTTCTCGATTCCAGCGGCGTCATGGTGATGCAGCCGGGCTCCGCGGGGCAGACCATCTCGCACACGCCGCAGCCCACGCACCCGGAAAGAATCTCCGGCTTCCACGCTCGCCCACCGTCCGCGCCCTCCACTTCCACCAGGCGGATGGCCGCTTCGGGCGGGCACTGGTTCGGGTCTCCGGACGGCGGGCTCCCGGCCTCGCACTGGGCGATCCGGATCTGGATGGGGCACTGTCGCACGCAGAGGTCGCACACTTCCAGGTCGTAGGGGTGCTCGCGCAACGGAATCGGATTCCAGCGATCGATCTCCTCGTAGCGCAGCTTGCCCCGGAAGTTGTCGCCGCGAGCCACGCCGGTGAACCCCTGGCCGCGGAGCGCCAGGCATGAATCCGGATTCGACAGCGTGGCCACGGCCATGTCCGCCTGATGCGGGTAGTCGATGTGGTGGGTGAGCGCGCCGGTGGGACAGGCCAGCACGCACTGCAGCCCATCGCACGAGAAGTCGCATGCCTGCTCGCGCGGCTCGATGTACGGAGCGCCCACGCCGAAGCCGTCGCCGAGATCCGCCACGCGGATCGCCTCGACCGGACAGACCTGCACGCACTGACCGCACTTGATGCAGGCCGCCAGGAACTCGTGCTCGTCGATGGCGCCGGGCGGACGCAGGCGTTGGACCAGGCGCCGGAGCACCGGTACGAACCCCAGCAGCGCCGCTCCCGCCACGCCCGAGGCCAGGGCCAGCGAGCGCAGGAACTTCCGGCGCGCGGGGCTCCGGGAGTTCGGCGGCAACGGGATCTTGTTCTCGGCCATCACGATCACCCTACTTCGAAAAGTCCCGTTCGGCGATTCCGACCCGGGGCAGAGTCAGCGAGGGGGACTTCACCTCGCTCGGAACGTACGCTTCGCCCTTCACCATCTGCGGTTCCCGGTCGCGCAGCACCAGATCGGGATCCGAGAACGGGGCCAGGCGCTCCAGAAAGTCCAGAGCCTCGAGCAGGGGGGAGCCCTGGTAGAACTGCGCAAAGGGAACATCCCGCCAGAGCCGGTCCGAGTACGCGAAGAGCTCATACGGAGTATCGCCCACGCGGTTCCGGTCGCGATCAAACCCGCGATAGTCGCTCCAGTAGTTGCCGTTCCACTCGTTCCGGTTCGCCGTCTTGCCCCCGGAGACCAGCACCTGCGTGAGGTTCCCGGCAAAGCGGTTGCCCTGGAACACGTTTCCCGTCCAGTCAGTGAGGAAGCGGATCCCGATTCCGTTGTACGCGATCAGGTTGTCCGTGAAGCGGTTCGTGGTTTCCGGCTGGAACGGCGACAGATCGATGTACAGACCGCTGGCGCAGTAGAGGATCGAGTTGCCCTCGATGATCAGGTCCGAGGTCTCCTTGAACCCGATGCCCACCCCGGTGGGTCCCGCCGCGTGCGCAATGTGGTTCCCGCGAATCACCACGCCGTCGCTGTACATGAGGAAGATCCCGACCGCGTTGTTGTAGTAGCGGTTGTTCTCCACGAGGTTGTGCTGCGAGTACATGAAGTGCAGCGAGTAGCGGCTGTCGCGCCCCGTGTTGCCCGTGATCTGGTTGTCCTTGGAGTACCACACCACCACGTCGCGGGCATGGCTCACGTGGTTGTCGGTGATCCGGTTCTGGAAACTGTACCAGAGCCGGATGGCGTCGCCGCGCTGCCCCAGTTCAAAGTCCTTCGACGAGATCGTGTTGCGCCGGACCACGTTGTGTTCGGACTCCTGGAGATCCACGCCGAACAGGCAATCATCGATGATGTTGTCCTTGATCACGTTGAAGTCGCCGCGCACCTGCACGCCCGCGTCGATGTCGTTGTGCGACTCGCCGGAGTTCGTGAGACGGAGGTTCTTCACCGTGGCGCCGTCCGTGTCCACGTAGATGATGGAGCCCTTGCCGCCGCCGTCGATGGTCACCTGCCCGGCCCCGTCCAGGGTCAGCGGGCTATCCAGCATCACGGGGCCGGCGTACACGCCGGGCGGCGGGATCAGCGTGCCGTTCGGATCCGCGGCGTCGATGAGCGGCTGCAGCGGCGGGTAGTCGGACGCCGCCGTACTCGCGGGAAGGCACCCGATGACCGCGGAGAGGAGAAGGCCGCCGACCACCCATCGAGCCGGGGACAGCCGCGGTCGCGTGCCGCCGAGCGGCCTCCTCCGAAACCGCCCGGGGAGCATCTCAGGAACCGCCCCGGAGGTCGCGCCGCCGCAGCAGCGCCGCCGAGATCAGCAGCGCGGAGAACGCCACCATGAGCCAGAACCCCATCTCCGGATACGAACTCGTGGTGAACTGCGCCACCTTGCCCTGACCGAACACGGTGGGCATGAACGGCTTGAGCGTGAACGCGCCCATGTCGCTCATGTTGTGTCCGTACCACCACAGCCACGCGGCGTACTCCATCACGAACAGGACCGGCAGCGTCGCGGGGAGCAGCAGCATCAGCCAATGGAACGGACCGTTCGTGCGGCGCGCGGCGACGATCAGGACCGCCATGCCGATCAGCGTTCCCCAGAGCGCGATTCCGGCGCTCCGCGCCATGCCGGCCACCATGGGCTCGATCCGCGTGGGGTCGTTGAAGTAGCGTCCCAGCGTCTTGCGGAAGTGCCAGCTGAGCAGCTGCTGTCCGTTGCCCTTCCAGGACACCCGCTCGGCCTCGGGCCCGCGCTGATCCGCCAGAAAGGCGGACCGGAGCTGAGCGATGGCCGCCTCCTTCTCGGTCCGGGGCGCTTTCTCCGCCGGAGCCTCGGCACCCACACCGCTCCCCTCCAGGGACGCCTTCAGCCGGGCAATGACAGCCTCGCCCGGCGTGAGTCCTTCGTCCGTCTCGTCCTCGTCGCCATCCTCGCCCAGCACCAGCGCGCGCCCCGCCAGGTAGCCACTGTCGTGGTACTGGAGCCCGCCCTCGGAGTACCAGGTCAGCGCCATCCAGACACCGATGGCCACCAGCCCGAGTCCCGTGAACGAAATGCGAAGTGCGGGCTTCTCCAGAAGAAAGCCGACCAGCAGGACGCCCAGCAGCGCCACCACGAACATCGAGAACGACACCTCGATGGGACCGCCGGCCGCAATGGGATACATGCCCACGTAGTGGTTGATCGTGTCCATCTCGTGGACGCAGTCCAGGGCATCGCCCTCCTGGATCTCCGTGTTCTCGACCACGCGGCATCCGTTGAAGACGCCGTTCAGATGGAAGAGGATGCGTACGCCGTCGGGGAACGCCTCTTCCGGGTAGTTGGGCGCCTCCAGCGATACCCACCAGATCGGCAGGCTGTAGATCGGGACCAGCAACGCGACCGCCGCCAGAACCAGCAGCACCACGGGGACCGTGTTCCCCTTGCCCGTCTTCAATGCGACCACCTTTCGCTCCGGGTTCGCCCGCGCCGCCCGGCGGGGCACCTAGTCGAAATCGGGGTTCATCCAGTCGACCGACTCGGCGAGGTCCTCGGCCGGCACCGGAATGCGCGAGACGTAGTTGATCACCGCACTCATGTCCGTGTCCGAGAACTTCTGGATCTGCTCGACCATTTCGGGATTGGCGTTGCGGCGCTTGCCGTCGCGAATCCACTCGAACTGGCGCAGCATGTACTTGTAGTGCTGCCCCTGGATGCGGGGATAGTACTTGTCGGGCATCCCTTCGCCGGTGTCGCCGTGACACCGCACGCAGTTGTCCGCATACAGCTTCTTTCCGAGCTCGAACTCCGGCGCCCCTTCTTCCCACGGCCCCTGTCCGTTGGCGGGGTTCATGGGCAGCTTTTCGATGTAGGCCACCACGTCGGCCAGGGCCTGTGCGTCGCCGATGGTGCGCGGCAGCGCGAACGGGTACATGGTGGGGTTGTCGCGGTTGCCCTCGCGAATGTCGGCCAGCTGCTTGATCAGCACCGACGTATGCTGGCCGGCGAGCTGCGGAAAAGTCCCGTCGGGCGTTCCCCAGCCCTCGGGCAGGTGACATCCGGAACAGACCTCGTACACGCTGAGACCGTTCTCCAGATCGGGGACCAGGTCGAGGGCCTCCTCCCGCTCGCCGCCCTCCTGGAGCCACTCGTTTGCGGTGGCCGGCAGCGTGGAGCCCAGTGCCACCACCACTGCCGCCACGATCCACGTTCTCTTCATCACGTTCTCCCGCGATTGTGGGTTCATCATCGATGCTACGGTTCCAGGGTTGCCACGTACTCGGCGAGGACCACCATCTCCTCGTCGCTGACCAGGTGCATGATCCCCTTCATGGCCAGCGTCTGTCCGTTGGCCCGTACGCCGCTCTTGATGTCCTTCATCTGCTGAAGGGCGTACGCGGGGTTCTGCCCGGCAAGTTTCGGGTACTCGGGCAGCAGGGGAGTCTTGGCGTCCTTGCCGTGGCACGTGAAGCAGGTCTTGGTCTGGTACAGCGTGGCGCCGTCCGCCACGGGGGTGCCGGACGCGTCCTTCGCGGCCGCCGCGTCTTCCGCCCGACCGATCCCGGCGACGGCGACCAGGGCGCCCACCCCGAGAACGGCCATGACGAGAGTGAGTTTCCGATGCAAGGTGTTCCTCCGATCCAGGGGTCTTGCGGGCCGGTGATCCGGACCCGCGGTCACATTCTCCGGGTCCGCGGACGCCCCTTCGGGGAGCGCCCGCGGACCGAGGGCTGCCCTACTTCTTCTCCACCTTCACGGCGCCGTTCTCTTCCAGGAACGTCTTCGCCCGCAGGCCCATGTCGGCGGTCTTGACCTGGTACTGCCACCACTGGTTCGCCCAGAGCATGGCGTTCTGCCAGTCCCCGGTGGCCGCGGCGGCTTCCGCCTTGGCCTTGGTCTCCTCGGCAAAGCCGAGTTGATCCGTGGCGTCCTCCACCAATGCCACCACGAACGGGAAGTCCTGGTAGTTGTGGCTGGTGATGAACCCCACCACCTGGTTGATCACGTCCTGCGTGGCCAGGTTGGTGGCTACCTGCGTGTTGTAGTCCGTTTCCGTGTACACGGTCCCCGTGGACATGTCGGCGTCCTCGGTCACGTAGCCCTTGGGCTTCACGAGCAGGTAGCCCTGCATCTCCAGGTGCAACGCGGAGCAGAACTCGGTGCAGTAGTACGGGAACACGCCTTCGCGATCGGCCGTGAACGTGGCCGAGACCGTCTTGCCCGGCTCGATGGAGAGCTGGATGTTCTGGCCGCTGATTGCGAATCCGTGCACCTCGTCCTGCGCCCGTTCCAGGTTGGTCAGGTGAATCGAGACGGTGTCGCCCTTCTCCACCTCGATGATCTCGGGCGTGATGTGCGACCGGATCACGGTTCCGTACACGTCCACGCGATCGCCGGTGCGCTCGGTCTTCTCGCGTCCGGCGCGGGTCTTGTACGGGGAGCGCTGATCGGTCCGGCTGTCCCAACCCGACTGGTAGCTCACGATCGGCTGAAGCTTGTCGGCGCGGATCGCCACCGCATAGTGCGGCTCACCCAGCGGGATCGGCATGTCGTACAGCAGCGACATCTTGTCGCCGCTGATGTCGATCAGCTGGTGGTTCTGCGGATGCAGCGGACCCACCGGCTGGAACCGGTCGATCGACAGCTTGTTGAGCGCCACCAGGTACTTGCCGTCCGGGTTCTTGGTGTCGCCCTCCATCGTCATGAGATGGCCGACGTTGTAGTGGATGGGAATCGTGTCGAGCACCTTGCCCGTGAGGTAGTTCCACTTGGTGATCTGCGAATCCACGTAGATCGACGTGTAGGCCACGCCTTCCTCGGAGTCGAACTGGGTGTGCAACGGGCCCAGTCCCACGTTGACCGACTTGTCGAGGGCCGTGTTCAGCGCGATGATGGGGATCCCGTAAGGATCCACGTCCTCGAAGTTCTTCTCCTCGATCGCCTTCATGATCTTCTCGAAGCTGTACACCCAGCAGTGGCTGTCCAGCTTGCCGGACACCACGATGCGCGTCCCGTCCGGCGTCACGTCGCAGCCGTGCGGACTCTTGGGCTCGGGAATGAGGAAGAGGAGGTTGTTGGAAATCGCCTGGGCGATCGAGATCACGTACATGCCGTTGATCTTTTCGACCTTGCCGGAGCGCACGAGCTCCTCGGCCGCCTTCCAGTTGGTCACGTGCAGGAAGTCGGTGTCCTTGGAAGAGCAGCCGGCCTCGAACGGCGGCCGTCCCTTCTCGATGCCGCCCACGTACCGCTCCGTGCAGAACGAGTTGTTGAAGCCCCAGCCGTAGCTCGGGCCCTTGCCCGCGTCGGCCAGATCCTGGCTGTACGGCGGCATCTCGAACGTGAACGAGTTGGCCTCGTCGATCTTGCCCTTCTCGCGATCGAAGCTCCAGTAGGTGAGGCCGCCGCGGTACTCCTCGTTGAACTTGGACAGGGGAACGAATCCCTCCCGGAGCGGCGTGGCGTACTGCGCCGGGTCCATGAGGTACTCGGTGTTCGGCGTGACGAAGGCGCCGCCGTGCTCGGACTTGAACAGGGGATGCGTGATGATCTGCTTCGTCTCGAAGTCGTGGAGATCCACGACTGCCATCCGCGGGTTGGCCTTGTCGTTGATGAAGAGCCAGCGGCCGTCGTACTCGCCGTCGGTTTCGGAGAGCGCGGCGTGGTGCGTGTCGCCGAACGTGATGTCCTTGCCGTGGACCCGTCCTCCCGCGAGAACCGCCTTGGACTCGTCGTCGAAGCCGTAGCCCTGCCACGGTTCCGGCGTGTAGACCGCCACGTACTTCAGGATCCGCATGGAGGGAACGCCGTACACGATGATGTGCCCGCTCTGACCCCCGGAACTGAAGACGACGTACTCGTCGCGCCCGCCGGTCGGCGTGTAGGTCTTTGCTGCGGCCAGGATGTCCTTCTCCGTGAGGCCACGCTTGGTCATCACGTCTTGAAGCGCCGATTGGGCCGAAGCCCCGGCCGTCAGGATCCAACAACCCAGCGAGGCGGCGAGGATCGCCTGGACTCGCTTCAGGGGGACCTTCATCTCACGCATTTCTTGCCCTCCATTTCGGACTTGAGAATCCGGAATGCGCACGGCCGCAAGGTAGTGAGGACGCCGGGTGGTGTCCATATGGGGAAACCCCTACTCCGGAGTCAGGAATCGCTGGAAGTGGTTTCTGGACAACCGGTTACGGAGGTGGCGTCGGCCCTCGCGGGCCCGCATCGGCCCGTTTCGGCGGGGCGACCCCCTGATCTGGTACAATGGGGCACTTCCCGTCCCGCATCCCGCCCCCGGAGTGCGCTCATCTTGATCCCGCATCCGCCGAAAACCGCCTTCAGGCCATTCTCCGGGCGCCTCTGGCTCGCACTCGGCCTCCTGGCGCTGCTGCCCGCGTGCCGCTCGGACGTGGTCACCGGCCCCCCGGAGGATCGGATCCTCCTAGTCGGCACCCCCGAGATCGAGGCCCAGAAGATCCGCGACGGCGCGGGCGTGCCCGCCGGCGAGATCGTGGGCGTCCGCCCCGGCCCGACTCCCGGCGCCGACAAGCGCGCCGTGCGCCAGCCGTCCGAGTCCATTCACATCAAGAGTCGCGAGGACGCGGAGGTTGTGGCCCTTGGCGGGATCGGAACCTCGAGTGACCCGTACCGGATCGAGCACCTCAGCATTGTGGCCGGGGGAAGCGCCAAGGCGGGCAGCTACGGCTTCGACTGGGACGACCCGGACGCGGACTACCACCTGCACCTGAACGACGTGGAGATCAGCGGCTTCGACGTGGCGCAGATCCGTGTGGGCACGGGGACGTCGCTGGAGATCACCGGCGCGTCGCTGTTCGGCGGCACCGGCGCCGGGCTGTACGTGAGCGAAGGAAAGGTGGCCGTGTCGCGGACCGAGTTCTCCGCGCTCGGCGGCGACGGCGTTCGCACGATCGGTTCGGTGGCCGCGATCGTGGAGCTGACCGACTGCGCGTGGACGGACGCGCGCGGAACGTGGGCGCCCGGCGTGGTGGGCGCGCAGAGTCGCAGCGCGGACGCCACCGGCACGATCGTGCTGCAGCACTGCGAGTTCTCGGCGGCCAGCCTGCACGCGGCCGCCCGCGCCTGGAACGACGGACCGTGGCGCATCTCCAACTGCCACTTTGCGGG
>BQJX01000042.1 GCA_021604925.1 Gemmatimonadota bacterium | reverse complement strand
GGCCGTGTAGTCCGTGTTCGCAATCGCATCGCCCAGGTTCGTCACGCGCAGCTCGTTCAGGACGTCCGCGGCGTAACCGTTGGCGGGCAGCAGCGCGTGGAACGCGAGCACGGGCGCGCCGCCGGCCGTCACGCTGCCGTTCACGATCGACGACACCGTGATCTCGGCCGCCGTCATGCCGCCTACGGTGATGGCCCCGGCGTGGGTGGCCGGCCACGGACTCACGAAGATCACACCCTGGTCGAAGACCACGTCTCCGGGCCCGCTGACCTCGAAGTCGAGCTGATCGCCGGTGCGCGCGGCCAGGGAAACGGAACCGCCCACGTGGAGACCGAAGATGGCTCCCCCCGGGAGTGCCTCGTTCAGCCCGGTGAACACGAGGCGCCCGGCCGAGACCGAAGCCTGGGCCAGGGGCGTGTCCTGCAGCGGCTCGAAGAGGAAGTCCCCGTCGTCTCGATACAGCGTCTGCAGGCCGAACTCGCCGTCCAGTTCCGCCTGGTTGCCGGGGCCGACCGTCACGTTGTCCAACGCCAAGGATGTGAGGATGCGGGACTCGGTGAGCGAGTTCGCCAGCGTGATCGAAGCGAAGCCCACGTTGGCGTCCCCGGGATTGGAGACCTTGGACGGTTGCTGCAACCCGACGGAGATGCCCTTGATCAGCGGGATGTCCACCCGCGCGGAGTCGGCGTCGTTGGCGCCGTTGGAATCCGCGACCGCCGACGCGGACAGCGCCGCCGTGTTCCAGATCGTGGTGCCATTGGTGCCGAGGTCCACGGAGGCGACCAGATCCAGCGAAGCGGTGAACCCCGCGCCCACGGCCCCCACGGTCCAGACCCCGGTGCCCGGGTTGTACGAGCCCTGGCTCGGAACGTCGGATTGCCACGACAGCCCGACCGGCAGGAGATCCGTGACCTCCACGCCGGTGGCCGCGTCCGGGCCGTGGTTCATCGCGGTGATCGTGAACGTGACCGTGTCGCCCTCTTCGGGGGTTCCATCGTCGACCGTCTTCGTGACTTCCAGGTCGGCGAGCAACACCACGACCTCGGCGGCCGCGCTGTTGTCGGCGGGCACCGAGTCGCCCTCGGCGGAGGCCGTGATCAACGCCGGATTCGAGAGGGTCCGGCCACCGGTTCCCGGATCGACGGTCGCCGTGATCGCCAGGGAAACCGTGTCGCTCACGGCCAGGTCGCCGACCGTCCACACGCCGGTGCCGCTGGCGTAGCTGCCGCGGCTGGGCACGTCCGATGCGTAGGACAGTCCCGTGGGCAGCAGCGAGGTGACCGCCACTCCGGTGGTCGTGTCGGGGCCGGCGTTGCTCAGCGTGATCGTGAACGTGACGGCGTCGCCTTCGTTCGGGGACGCCTGGTCCACGACCTGGGTGAGGCCGAGATCCGTGTTGCGAACGAGGATGTCCACGAAGTCGGAGGAGTTGCCGGGGTTCGGATCGGAGACCGAGGAACTCGACACCGCCGCCGCGTTCCGCAACGAGCGCCCGGCGGTCCCGGAGTCCACCGTGACTTCCAGATCCAGGGTCAGGATCTCCGAGTTGGCGATGGCGCCCACCGTCCATTGTCCAAAGGCCGACGAGTAGGTGCCGCGGCTGGGCGTGGACGCGACAAAGGAGACGCCCGTGGGCAAGAGGTCCGACACGACCACGCCCAGGCTGGGATCGGGGCCGTTGTTCGTGAGCGTGATCGTGTAGTGCACGGTGCCGCCCTCGCTGGGGTTCGGCACGTCGGCGGCCACGTCGATCACCAGGTCCGCACGGTCAATGGGCACCGCGAAACCCACCGCGATGGAGGCACTGTCCGTCTCGCCGCCCGGGTTCGGGTCGGCCTGATCCACGCCGGTAACCCTGGCGAAGTTCCAGATCGTCTGGCCGTTCGTCCCGCTGTTGACCGCGGCCACGATGGCAAGCGTGGTGGTGTCGGACCCGGCCACGGTGCCCACGTTCCACACTCCGGAACCGCTGGTGTAGTCCTGGCCCGCGGTGTGCGTCAGGTAGGTCAGGCCCGCGGGAAGCTGGTCCGTGACGATCACGGAGGTGGCGGAGTCGGGGCCGGCGTTGATCAGGTCCAGCGTGTAGGTGATGGTGCTGCCCACCAACGGCGTGGCGTTGCTGACCCGCTTGGTCAGGGTGAGGTCCGCCGCCTGCACCGTGATGGGTGCGGACATGGAGTCGTTCGCCGCGTTCGCGTCGGGAAGGTCGGAGCCGCCGGAGAAGGCCGTGTTCGAGAGGACGGTGCCGGCCGTGCCGGGATCCACTCCCACCAGCAACGCCAAGCTCGCACTGCCGCCGACCCCCAGGTCGCCCACGTTCCACACGCCGGTGGTGTCGTCGTAGCCGCCCTGGCTGGGCGTGGCGAACTGGAACGTCAACCCGGCCGGGAGCGGGTCGTTCACCAGCACGGATCCGGTCGAGTCGGGGCCGTCGTTCTGAACCACCACCGTGTAGATGATGGAGTCGCCTTCGTTCGGCCCGGGGTTGCTGACCGTCTTGGTGACCGCGAGATCCGCGCCCTGAACGTCGATCGAGACCGCGCTGGTGTCGTTGGCCGCGTTGATGTCTCCCGGGGAGGAAGCGGTCAGGAACGCCACGTTCTCGATGGACGTTCCGCCCCGGCCCGCGTCCACCGTGGCGAGAATGTCGAGGAACTCGGTGGCGCCGCTGCCCACGGCTCCCACCGTCCACACTCCGGTGCCGGACACGTAGGAGCCCGTCGTGGCTCCCACTCCCGAGAACGTGACCCCGGCGGGCAGCAGATCGCGGACGGCAACGTCGCTCGCCGCGTCCGGCCCGGTGTTCGTGAGCGTCACCCGATAGGTGATCAGCTGTCCTTCCACCGGACGCGGGTCGTCCACCGTCTTGGTCAGCGCGAGGTCCGCGCTCGCCACGGTCATGGCCACCGTGTCGGCGTTGCTGGTCGGGTCCGGATCGGTCACGTCGGAGCTGGCCACGTTGGCCGTGTACTCCAGCAGGCTTCCCGCCGTTCCCGAGTCCACGGTGGCGATCACGTGCAACGTGTCCACCACGCCGGTCGCCAAGCTGTCCACGGTCCACAGGCCGGAAGGCTCGTCGTAGGACCCGGTGGACACGGAGTGGCCCACGGTGGTGAGTCCGGCGGGGACGGGACCGTTCGTGCTGACCCCGGTGGTGCCCGTGGGGCCGGCGTTCTCAAGCAACAGCTTCAACGTGACACTGTCGCCCGGCGCGGGGTTCGGGTTGTCGACGAAGGTGGTCACGATCAGGTCGGCGCTCTGCACGAAGATCCGCGTGGTATCCGCGTCGTTCGCCGGGAACAGGTCGGTTTCGTCGCTCGACTGCACGAACGTGTGGGCGATCAGCGTCTGGCCGCCGGTGCCCAGATCCACGGTGGCCGCCACGGACAGCTGCGCGGTTCCGCCGCTGGGCAACGTGCCGACGAGCCAGCGCTGGTTCCCGGACTCGTACGAGCCCTGGCTGGGGAAGCCCGGTCCCAGCGAGAGACCGGTGGGATCCGGAATGCCGATCCGGACGTTGTTGGCTGGCCACGGGCCGTGGTTCTGGACGTTGTACGTGAGCGTGACCGCTTGGCCGGCGCTGGGCATGGTGTCGCTGACGCTGATCATCGTGGCGAGATCGGCTCCGGAGAGGCTGCCGACCACGACGGACGCGGAATCCGAGTCGTTGCCGGCGTTGCTGTCCTCCTGGTTCGGGTCGTTGAACCACGCCCAGTTGGTGATCGTCTGCCCGGCCGTACCCGCGTCGATCCGCGCCACCAGGTTCAGCTGCGCGCTGGCGAAGCCGGACAGCGACCCGATCGTCCAGGTGCCGGTGACGGGGTTGTAGGAGCCCTTGGTCTGTCCGTTCGTGATGTAGGTCAATCCATCCGGAAGGGGATCCTGGATGGTCACGTTGAACGCGGACCCCAGCCCGCTGTTGATCGCGGAGATGGTGAACTGGACGGAGTCGGCCTCCGTCGGGTTGCCGCGGTTGACGCTCTTGGTCACGCGGATGTCCGCAAGCGAGAGCGTGGACGTCGTGTTGATCCGGAGTTCCGGACGGCGCGCGCCCGTCGAGGCTTCCTTGCTCGAGTAGCGCGACTCCTCGCCGGGAGCGGTCGGCACGAGCGCCAGACCGAAGTTGCTCACGCCGGCGTGCCACCGCTCCACCAGCGCCTGGACGTCCACCAGCACCGGCCCGGTGGAACTCGCCGGGAACGAGGCCCACGTCTTGGACGAGTCCACATGGGCACCCAGCGCCTTCCAGTTGGCGGAGCCTTCTTTCCACGGCTGCGTGAGATGGAACACTCGAACGGGAAACCCGGTGCCGTCCTCCTTCTCGACGTTCAGCGACAGCGTGGCCGAGGTGATCGTCTCACCGGACCCGATCGACGAGATGTCGAACTGCATCATGGCGATCTTGCGATCGCCGGGTGAGTTGTCCGCGCGGAGGGGGTCGTCCGTGCCGTGGTTCTGCTCGCCGTTGGATTCTTCCATCCAGTTGTCGCCGGACGCGGGGAAGACGTAGGTCGCCGCGAACGACTCGGAGGCCCCGAGTGCACAGAACAGGCTGACGACCGTCAGAATCGTGAGGGCTCGTTGCATGGGCCTCGCGCTGCGAAATGGAGGGGTTTCCCGTTCCTCTCGCATCGGCAAGAACCCGCACGGGATTGACCCCGCGACGGCACGCAAACGCTTTCCCTGGAGTCATTTGGCAGCGATTGAAGAAGATCCGGGGGGGATCGGCAACGATGCGCAAAACCGCCGGCTCGGGCGGCGGAGGGGGGCGTCACGGAACGGGTCGCACGCCCGGGTCAGTCGCCGTAGATCACGCGGGGCAGGAGGCCCTTCCGGTCTTCCTGACGGCCCATCAGCGCCTGGAGATAGGCCTGCGGGAAGTCCGCAAAGCGCACTTCATCGCGGTAGGCCACTTCGATCAGCGAGGAGCGGTCCTCGTGGCGGGCGAAGTACTCCCCGAGGAAACCGCGCAGGTCCGGATTCGAATCGGTCTTGCCCAGGTAGAGGCCCTTCGAGAAGAAGTGCGACGACAACACGTAGGGCTCGTGGCAACCGTCCGAGATGAGGACGATCGATCCGCGCTCGCGGGCGGAAGCCTGCGCCCGCTCGAAGGCGGACCCCGTGTTGGCGCACTCGAACACCGAGTGGAACTCGTAGCGGCCGGGGCCCTCGGCCACCTTCACTTCGGCGGGAAACCGGATCTCGCCCAGGAGCGCCCGTCGGTTCGGATCCCGTTCCAGGATGCGGATGGCGCCCTTGGTCCGGAACGCGAGTTCCCAGGCCGTGAGCACGCCGAGAATCCCGCCGCCGATGACGAGGCAGTCCTCGCCGGCCTCCACCGCGGCAATCTCGATGGCGTGCCGCGCATCCGCGGCCAGGACGCCCAGCAACGCTTCTTCGTCGCTGGCCGAGGACGGGATCCGGATGAAGCGCGTGTACGGAATGAGCGCGTGGTCGCGATGTCCCAGGATGGCCACGCCGCGTTCCCCGATCAGGGTGCGGTCCGTGGCGTCGCGGATCTCCACGACATTCAGGTAGCCGGGCTGGTAGGGGTAGGCATCGGCGGGCACCGAAGGCGAGTTGCCGTGCAGCAGCGTCCGTTCCGTGCCGGGGCTGATGGCGCCGATCCGCGAGGCCACCAGGAGCTCGCCGGGGGCGGGGTGCGGGAGCGAGGTGACGGAGCGGGAAACGCGTCCGGCCTGGTCCAGCGTCCACTCGACGGCGCGCACGGTCTCCACTTCGGCGCTCATGCGTGCACGTCGTACGAGCTGCCGCCGATGAACTCGCGCAGCAGGGCGGAATCCGGAACCATGGCGTCGTCCGGGACGGAACGAATCGATTCCAGCAACGCGTGGATGCGCTCCGCGCGCATCACACCGTCCAGGCGACGTTCATCGTGCCGGAACTCCTCCAGGAACGGAGCAAACACGTTGCCGAGGTGCAGCTTCAGGAACGGCAACTCGTACGCGAGCGAACTGTTCACCAGGAAGTCGGCCGTGCTCTGGAACGGGATGATGTGCTTCAGCTCGGAGCGGCGAACGTAGTGCCAGTGGAGGATGGTGCGCTCCGGGGAGTAGCCGCGGTGTTGCGAGTCGCGGATCATTCGCCGCAGCAGCCGAACGTCCGTCCAGCGGATCCAGCGACCGTTGGTGCCCCTCATCTGGCCGATCGTTTCGATGTAGACCTTGAACTTGTGACGCGACGGCACGGCGGCGGTGAGTCCGTCGTAGAGGCCGTGCAGCGTGTCCAGCAGGATGAGGCTCCCCGGCTGCGGCTCGAAGCGGACCGTGTCCGTAGTGCGCTTGCCGGTCTTGAAGTCGTAGCGCGGCATGTCGATCCCGCGTCCGGCGTCCAGCGCTTCCAGGTGCCGATTGATCAGCGGCAGGTCCATGGCCTCCGGCGTCTCGAAGTCGTAGTCGCCGAACTCGTCCTGCGGATGCATCTCCAGATCGAAGAAGTAGTTGTCCAGCGCCATCGGGATCACGTGCAGGCCGTGTCCCTGCAGCCTCTCCGCGATCTTGTGCATGGTGGTGGTCTTGCCCGACGAGCTGGGTCCCGCCACGATGATGAAGCGCAGGTCCTTCCGACGATCCAGGATGGCGCGGGAGGCTTCGTCCAGGATCGACTCGTAGCGAGCGTCCGTGGCGGCGATCAACGTGGGCAGGCGACCCTCGTCGATCGTGGCGTTCAGCTTGGCCACCGATTCGCAATCGTTGTCCACGGCCCAGTCCAGCATCTGCCACATGGTCTTGTACGGGATGTACTGGAGTTCCGCCCGGTCGCTCCGATGGCGCAGCTTGGCGCGTTCGTGGCGGTACACGATGTACGCCTTGGCCGTGGCCGCGTGTCCGTTGCGGATCAGCACCCGCTCCACCACGTCCTGGATATCCTCCACCGACGGAGGGTCCTCGTCCGTGTACGTGGCGAACAGCGCTTCTTCGACCTGATCGGTCAGTCGCTCGGACAGCGCACGGTCATGCCCACCGATCGCGGCGGCCGCCTTGTAGATCGCCAGCGTGACCCGCTCGCGCTCATAGACGGCGGTCTGGCCGCTCCGTTTGATGATGTGTCGGATCGGTGGGACCATCACTGCCTCGACGGTTGCCGGTGCGAACGCGTCCAAACGACGAACGGCCCGACGTGGGGATCCACGCCGAGCCGCGGGAGTCTACCAACTGGAGACTACCGGTCGTCCATCGGAATGTAGGGAGCCTGGTGCGTGCCCATGTATTCCTGACGCGGCCGGAAGATCTTGTTGTCCTGCATCTGCTCGTCGTAGTGACCGAGGTAGCCGGCCACGCGGGCGATCGCGAAGATGGGCGTGAACAGCACGCGCTCGATTCCCATCTTGAGGTAGACCGTGCCCGAGAAGAAATCCACGTTCGGGTAGATCCCCTTGGGGCCGAGCCGTTCCGCGGCCAGGTCCTCGATCACCTTGGCGATGTCGTAGAGCGGAGTGGTGCCGAGCTCCTCGAAGACACGCGTAGCCAGCTTTTGCAGCGCGAAGGCCCGCGGGTCCTTGACCTTGTACACGCGGTGTCCGAGACCCATGATCTTCTTCTTGTGGGCCACGGCGTCCTCGAACCACGCCTTGGCCTTGTCCGCCTGGCCGATGGCTTCCAGCATGTCCAGCACGCGCTCATTGGCACCGCCGTGCAGCGGGCCGCCGAGGGATCCGATGGCGGCCGAGACGGCCGAGTACGGATCCGCCTCCGTCGACGCCACCACGCGGCACGTGAAGGTGGAGGCGTTCAACGTGTGCTCCGCGTGCAGGATCATGGCCACGTCCAGAGTGCGGGCCAGGATCTCCGCGGGCTCCTCGTTGTTCAGCATGTAGAGGAAGTTGGCCGCGTGCCCCAGGTCTTCGCGGGGCGCAACGGCGGAAGCACCCTGCATCCGGCGGGCGATCGCCGCAAGCATGGTGGCCACCTGCGCGATGATGCGGTGCGAGGCAACTTCTCGCTCGGCCGCGTTCACCGCGCCGGTGCGCGGATAGTACAGACCCATCGCACCCACGCAGGTCTGCAGCGCCGCCATGGGGTGGCCGTCCTTCGGGAATCTCGAGATCATGTCGAGAATCTCGGGCTTGACCTGGCGGTGTGACTTCAACTGTTGCTCGAACGTCTTGAGTTCGGCTCGCTTGGGCAGTTTTCCGTAGAGCAGGAGGTAGGCGGTCTCCTCGAAGGTGCTCTTCTCGGCGAGTTCTTCGATGCGAATCCCGCGGTATTCCAGAATCCCGTTTTCTCCGTCCACGAACCCCACGTCCGACTGGGCGGCGATGACGCCCGCCAGACCGGGAACGAAGGCCGGGGAGGTCGCTTGGTCCGTCATCAGGCTCTCCGTACTGGGCCGGAACCGGAACCGGTGCTTGGGCCCTGAGGGGTGGGAAGCTACACTCCAGTCTCTCCCTCCGGGCCCGGGCCGTCAAGGGAGACGCGATTTCGGCTGAGAACCCGGATATCAGCCTGCGGGAGCGTTTTCTTCCGGAATCGACACTCGGCGGTCCGGGGGCGGAGAACTCCGAGCGGCCAAGAGCAGAAGGGCGGAGAGGGAACGGGCGATGAAACATTTTTATATGCGAATTGGTGCATGGGTAGTGGCCATCGGGCTGGCCGGAGGGAGTCTGGGCTGCTCGGGGACAACCGCCGCTCGCCCGGAGGCGGGAACCGGGGCGGCCGAGGCGGAGCCCGCTCGGGGAGCCCCGGGAGCGGAAGGCGCCCTGGGCGCCCGCGGGGCGTTGGGCGCGAAGGGTGCTCTGGGTGCGGTGGGTGCCCTGGGGGCGGTAGGTGCGCTGGGTGCGGAAGGTGCGCTGGGTGCCGAAGGTGCGCTGGGTGCGGAAGGTGCGAAGGGTGCTGTGGGCGCGGAAGGTGCGGAAGGCGCGAAGGGCGCTGTGGGTGCCGAAGGTGCGCTGGGCGCGGAGGGCGCTGTGGGTGCGGAAGGCGCGAAGGGCGCTGTGGGCGCGCTGGGAGCGGAAGGCGCGAAGGGCGCCATCGGGGCGCGGGGCACGCACGGCGGTCCTCCGGTGGAGACCCGGGTGTCGTTCGTCACCACGACCGACGGTCTCTCCATCGCGGTGGAGATCGGGATTCCCGCGGCACCCACACCCGTTCCCGTGGTGATCCTGGGGCACCAGTTCGATCGTGACCGGCGCTCCTGGGACGCGCTCGTCTCCGAACTGCATCGCGCCGGGTGGGCGACCGCCGCGCTGGATCACCGCGGCTTTGGCGACAGCGTCCGCGAGGTCGCGTCGCCGAGCGAGCTGACCTCCGAGCAACAGGCCCACCTGGATCGGGACTGGCTCGCCGCCCTGGACGCGGTGGCCGGCGATCCGCGGATCGATGCTTCGCGGGTCGTTCTGGCGGCCTCCGGCCTGTCCGTGGACCCCGCGGTCCGGGTGGCCCAGGTCCAGGCGAACGTTCGTGCGCTGGTGCTTCTGCCCGGCCTGATCGAGACCCGCGGGCGGGACTATCTCCTGGAGTCGCCGGACTTTCCGCTGCTCCTGGTTGCGGCCGGCGGGGAGACGCGGGAGCGCAATCTGGTCCGCCAATACGCCGCGCGCTTCACCGGCCCGGCCCAGGAATACGTGGAGTTTCCCGTGACCGCGGCCAATCCGGCGGACTGGTCGGGCACGGACGGGCTCACGGCGGGGTACGATCTCGTCGATGTCATCCTATGGTTCCTGGAGCGCCAACGAGAAGGGATGACCCGAGAATGACGAAGCGTGCCACCGACCGCCTTGGCGGGATTCTCGCCTCCGGACTGTCCGTGGCCGCCCTTCTCCTTGGGTCCCCGGCGCTCGCCAGCACCATTCGCATCCATGTGGACGACGAGGCCGCCCGCGCCGCCCTGGCCGTACTGGCGGATCGGACCCCCGCCGCGAAGGACGTGCGCGCGGTCGTGAAGAGCCGGGGCTACGAGATGATGGCCCTCCAGATCGAGCGGGCGGAGGGGCTGCCCGCCGGCAAGGGGGCTCCGCGGATCGCCGACGCCCTCACGTCGGCCGCGCGCAAGCGGGCGAAGGCGGGGCTCGGGTTCGAACGCGCCATGGGCGGAACGTCGGCGTACCAGGCGGCGCTCCGGGATCTGCGCCGGGACGCGGGGCGACTGGAGTTCGAAGCGGCCCGACGCCTCGGGCAGATGCTCCCGCCGGGCAGTGACTTCGAGTCGACGCTTCGGATCGTGGTGGGGGGAACGGCCACCGGCATGGCGTTCTCCTCCGGCACGGACGTGGTGTTGCGGATCGATGACTTCGTGATCCCGAATCGATCGCCCTCGTCGCTGGATTCGCAGCTGGACTACGACGCACTGGCGGCCACCGCCATTCACGAGCTCTACCACGTGGGATTCGTGGCCGCCGGGGGCGTCACTCCCCGGCTGACCCACCCCGACGAGGAGTGGCTCAAGCTGGCCTCCATGTACGGTCCGGAGGTGATCGGCGAAGTGTGGCGGGGCGCGCGCGAGAAGCGCTGGAACTCGGCGTTGATGCAGCTTCGCATGGAGGCGTGGGTCCAGCCCACCCACTGGAACACGTCCGGCGTCGATCGCTTCCTGCACCATCTGAGCCGAATGCAAAACGAGGGGTGCGCGGTCTACGCGGAAGCGCCAGCGGGCGAAGCCACCTCCGACGAACGGCGCCGCGCCGAGATCGACCTCTGGATGAAGACGATTCGATCCGACTTCGGCCTCCTGGCGCAGATGGCGGATGCCATGGACCACGGAGCGGACGCCGCGCAGATCGACCGGATCGCGGCCGACGCGTTCCGGGACAACGGACCGTTCTATCGCGTGGGCCATCGCATGGCGGAGCGCATCGACACCCGGAGCGGGCGTCGCGCCCTGCACGCGGCCACCACCGGGGGCCCGCTGGAGTTCGTGGAGCGGTATC
>BQJX01000041.1 GCA_021604925.1 Gemmatimonadota bacterium | reverse complement strand
TGGCCGAGGGACAAGCGGTGGAGTTCGACGTGGTTCAGGGCGCCAAGGGCCCGGCCGCCGAGAACGTGATCAAGGCCTAAGCACGACGGTCTGATCGTCGTTGCAGGTAGAAGGACCCCGTCGGTGAGAGCCGGCGGGGTTTTTTTGTGGGGGGTGGGGGGCCAGCGACAACTGCCGGTTCGGTGGATCGGCCGCTGGGTGGCCGTTCACCAAACCTCTCTGTTTGAGCGCCGGGACGGGGCGAAACTCTCTTCCTCTCTCTCTATCCGGCGGGTGGTTAACGGGCGAGTCCTACGTGGCGCCCCAAGTTGACTAGGGTGCTTCGTCGTGAGGGACCTTCAACGGCCGCCAGAGATTGGCAGTCAGGACCAATGCTGCGTCCAGTCGCTCTTGAACTCGTCGCAATTCTCCGACAGCTTTCGGGTTCGTGACCAACAAGGGAGCAATCTTCCGAATGCGGTCGCAGATCGCCTCCAACTCCGAGCACATCCGACCAAACGCTAGGCCCTGCTCAATGGAAAGTCGTCGCTGATTGACAAGTCGCCTCCTGTTCAACCTGATGTGCCCGATGGTGTAAGCACCAGCAGGTGTCTTGGCGACGACCTCTCCCGTGCTCAGGACCTCTGCGTGTTTCCCGACAAGGGATTCCTTGCATGGGTCCACAAACTCAAGCCCAAGGGCCTGCTCTTCAGTCCCCGGCCATACGGCGCCTTTGCACCGGTTGCAGTCGACGCAGACGTAATAGAGGTTGTCGTAGTCGGTTGTGCGATGCGCGAAAAGGCTCTTGGGGCGAAAGTGCTCGATCTCAAAGGCGCCGGCAACGTTGGCCGCGCTCTCGTGCATCCCGCAGTAGCAGCATCGGAATCGGAACTCCGATCTTAGGTAGGGTTCATACAGTCTATAGTCAGATCGAGGTCGAGGCAGCAACCTCCGCTTGAACCCATCGTTCACTCTCGGGGCCCCTCTCCGCCTGACACCGCTCGAGCTAGGTCGTCAACGCTCTCCCTAATCGCTTCAAGCCGCGCCCGGAACTCCGTCATCCAACCCTCGTTGGCGCGATTCTCGGCCTGCGCCTCGGCCGCATCTTCCTCCTCAAGGGCGTCGAGCTCTAGGTTGATCTCGACCAAGCGGGCCCGTTGCTCAGGGCTAGCTGGTTTCACCGAGCACTCGGCGATCAGCTCATGGTACTCGCTTAGGAGCGCTGCGCGCTTTCCGCCCGTGGCGGACTCTTTGGCTCGGTTTTCGCGCATCGCGAGCGCATGCTTGACGGCCTCCTCCTCCAGTCCGGTCAAGGCCTCATGCTGCACCTCGTTGAGAAGGTGCAACGCTTCAGCCGTGTTCGAGTGTGCGCTAAACCAGATTGCCCCGAGTCGTTCAGCCTTGCCCGCCGACGATGAGTCAGGCCGCCGGAGGGGTTCGAGCATCAGGTCGCTGTCGAGCTCACCTTGGATCTCTAGCAAGAGCCCTCGCAGTGTTTGGTACCGGCTTTCGTCGCCCTTCCATTCGGACTGCGACTCGATGATAGCTCGCATCGCCTCGTAGGCGACGTCTTGCCCCTTGCCGCTAACGCCCCTCTTGGCGATGAATCGCAGTGCGCTTAACAAGTCCTGGATCTGGTCGGACGCGTGTTCGACATCGTCGAACTGCAGGAGCTGGTCCTCAACGTGTCGCCAGGCTGAGGCCCTACTCATCTCGTGCCTCCAGCTCAACACGCTGCTTGGCTTGAGCTCGGCGCTCGATCACGTACTCTGCGATATCGCTGAACAGCCAGTCCGTCTTGACGAACACGCGGGCGTGTCGATCTCCGCTCATGTGCCTTTCAACCGCTGGATCGGTTCGGTGGGTCAGGAACGCGACCTCGCAGTCGGGAGCAAGTTCGCGGATCTTGTCGTAGAGCACTAGTCCGGTACTGTGACCATTCTCAGTCTCTGCGGGACCCAATTGGTCGCCGTGCGGGATCATGACGTCGATGAGAATGAAGGTCTCGCGTAGCGTGCCGCGATCACTCAGCGCCGAAATCTCTCGCAGAGCAGCCTCTGTGGTTGAGGCCATTATGACGGAGACTCCAGCGCGTTCGAGTTCCGCTCGTACCAACCTCACCATTGATCTGTCTGGGAGGTCATCTATCATGAGAACCATCTACGACTCTCCTGTTCCAAGGCTCTTGTCGATTGACCAGAGGAAGATCGTAGGCCGGTGGCTTCTGATGAGTGTGAGATCTCCGCCCAGTTCCCTTGCTATTCGCCTTGAGAGGTACAGGCCAACGCCCGACCCCTCGACATCACGCTGCACCGCATTCGGTGCTCGGACACCTTCCTCGAAGATGCGGTCCTCCCAACCCTCCGGAACCCCTATTCCGTAGCTCTGAAACCGCACGAGATAGTGCGCCCCGTCCTCGTCGAAAGCCACCTTGACCTCTAGGCTGTCTGAGTCCACATCCCTGTACTTGAGCGCGTTTCCGATCACGTTCGATGCCACCTGATGGGCCTGGCTCGGGCGCATGAGGACTTGCGGGCTCCTCTTCTTGTTGATCGGGATGAGTCGCACGGCTCTTTGTTGCAGGCCCAACTCTCTCCAGCGGAACTTCAGCTGGGTCTTCTCCGGCATGACGATGTCGTTGAATACATCCAGCAGCCGGGGAACGTCTACTCGCGTCCCTCTGTACTCGTCAGCTTCGTCGACGACACTTCGCAGAAGTACCATCTCACTCTCAATCGTCTCCAGGAACTCCTGACACTCAGCTATGTCCATGGATGCGATCTGGAGGGCTGTCGGCGTCATTGTTTCGTCGACTAGGTCTTCCAAGGCGGACATCTTCCGCTGGAGATACGCTCGGATGTTCCGCGTGTTCGCGATGGGGTCGCGGAGTTCGTGGATGTTCCGCGTGAGGAAGACCTGGCGAGCACGTGCCTTTTCGACACTACGCCTCAGCTGACTCGCGACGGCGTCTATGCGCTTCAGGTCGAACGGCATGAATGGTCGGGCACGGTCGGATCCAGGTGCCGTGCCGGTGTTGACGCAGGCAATGTGGCCAAGAGGCGTACTGGGCTCGACGGCACTTTCCGCGGTGGCGAATATGACAGCTTCGTCGGGGCCGAAACTGAAGTCGCCGATTGCCCACTCGTCCTCGAAGTAGCGGGCCCGAGAGTGACCGTCACCGCCGGCGAGGAGTTGGACGAAGCGAGGATCGCACCCGAGTGTAGCGCCGTACTCTCCGCCCGCTCTCCTGGTGACCGTCACCGAACTCTCTGGAGATTGGCTGATGGCGATGGCGTGGTCCGCATGGGTCGCGATTGCGGCCGCCAAGGCGAGGATTCGCAGGTCCTCCTGGAGGTTGGCGCTCCCATCGAGCTGCTCCGCGGTGACTTCTGTGATCTCATAGAGCTCCCTATCCGAGATTATCTTCAGCGCATCCGCCATCCCCGAGAGTAGCGTGGACAGCACGTCGGGGTCCGGGGCTGGGTGTCCCGCTGGACGATCATCCAGCACCACAACGTAGCCCATGGGATCGCCGCTGACCTCGGCGGAGGCACTCTCAGTTGAGCGGATAGCGTATACCGCGGTCGGGGATACTGGGGTTCCGTCCAGGATCCGCGAGATCACGGGTTCCCAAGCCTCGTGGGCCTCAGCTGGTGGAGTACCAGCCGCCAGCCATTCATCCAAGCGCTGGACTTCCGAATTCCGGACCGACACGCTGGCCCTTGTGGACTCGAAGACCGAACCTCGAGCTGCCGCGACGCCCAAGAGCCGCCCTGAAACGGAGTCGAAGTCACGTTGCCGCACAAGAAACAGGCCATTCTGGAGACTCAGAAACTTCAGAAGTGACGTGAGAAGCCCGGCGGCAGCAGACCCATAGGGCTGGCTGTTCGTAACGAACTCCCTGAAGACCGCGAATGCGGAGGCCCTCTGTCTTTCGAGGGCTCCGAGCAGGTTCCGCCGCTTTGCGATTGCCCTTTGGCGCTCCTCGGCTTGCACCAAGACCACCGCTATTATGGCCAAGGAGCAACCGGTCTTCGCTAGAAGGGAAGCCGCGAAGAGCGCGTCGTTCCAACTAACGCGGGCCAACCAGGGTCCGGCGAACTGGAGAGCCGCATACGCCGTGAAGATCCCCAGGATCTCGTAACCCCGTGAGTGCCAGACTTGGCTGGCCATTCGCCTTTGTATCTGGAGGCCTGCATGTCCAGTTGCTACCACAGTCAGGGGTGCACCGGCGACAGCGACGCTTCGAGCCAGCAGGCGCATGTCCAAGCTGCCTTCTGCGGTCGCAAAGAAGTAGACGACGCCGATGAGAATTACCATTGCTGCGAACGGCCATTCGGATACGCGCTCACTCGACTCTCCGTCGAATCGGAGCCTGAGGCCGGTTCTCAGGACGAATATGGACCCAGCGAGAGAGATGGCTACGGTGGCCAATGCCTCGAAAGCCTGGTTCCCGAACAGGCTAAAACTATCGGGATCCGTCGACCACATTGGCGCGAACGATTCGACAACGTTGATCGAATAAATGGCAACCAAAGCCAGCCAGGCGAAGATCCAAGCGCGGAGGAACGACTGCGGGCTTCGATCTTGAACCCAGACTAGCGCGCCGAGCATCACCAATAGTACGCCCAGATGGACAATATGGAGGTCTGCCCCGGCGTCAGCGACCAGCCATTCTATCCCAAAGAGCGACTCGGGATGTACTTTGGTCGGCGCGCTTGGCGGATCTACAACCTCTTGAACGCCAAGCGCTAGGATCAGAGCGACAACGTATGCTACGGCAAGATGTGCGCCGTGGCGTTGCCCGTCCGTCACTTCGTGCCCCTTTCCGCGAGTTGTTTCGCGAAACGACGGAAGGATAGTCGGTGTGAGCTGCCATCAAGGCACCGGAATGCCTCCTCCTCCACAAGAGGCACGCTCACCGTCCTCTGCTCGGGCATGGTGAAGGAGGCAACTCGCAGGCGCTCGCTGGCCATCAGGTATCCATACGCTTCTAGCAGACTTGCCTCACAGGGCAGCAGACCATCCAGGTCCGTCCTGAACCGGTGCAGTCTGGCGATTACTCTGCGGCTTCCAAGCACGGCGTGCGGACTCTCAGGGGAAAAGGTACCCAGCACACCAGCTAGCGGAATATACACCACCTGAGCCTGCCCGGATGCCGCTAGGTGAAAGAGCAGCCGCTTTCGGACTGATTGTGACTGGCGGCTCAGTACAGAAGCGTATCGCTTCATGCGCCCCAAGACACCCCCTCCTCCCTCCCAGAAAGGGAAGGGAGCGCCTGCGTCGGACACGATGATCGTCCGGTGGGTCTTCCAGACCGGTTCCAACGCTAGGTTGTCGTAGAGCCCTCCGTCGCTCAGGTGGATCCTCCTCAGGAGTTGGTCTCGATCGCCGCCTTGGTACTTGCCGCCCGAGTAGCTGCTAGGGTGCCTGTCCACCCGCATTGGCCCGAAGACTGGGGGGAAGCAGGCCGATGCGACGATGGCGTCGGCTTGTTGCCAGCTTTCCGCGTCGGTTAGATAACCCGAGCGATAGTCCCCGATCCTGTCGCGCGAGAACTCCCAATTCACTCCGAGAGTTAGGTTGGTCGCGCACATGACTATTCGAGGTTCTCGTGGAAGATCGGCCAGGGTACCAGGGAAGTGACGATGCAGGACACACGCGAGCGCCCGGACGCGGGCTTGCGGGAGGATCCAGTTGAAAGGAACGGTAGACGCGATTGGGAGAGTACGGCAATCCCGTCGCAGCAAGTCTCTAAGGGGCTCAACGAATCCCGACTCCCAGTCCCTCTCCCCGATTGCGTTTCGACCGGCGTGTTTCGAGATCAGAGAGCCGAAAGCCGCGCCCACGAAGGCTCCTCCGGAAACGCACGACAGGGTTCGGATGTCGCTCGTCATACCTAGTTCTCGCAGCCGCCGGATGACTCCGATGTGGAATGCTGCGGCCCGGAACCCGCCGCCAGACAGGCACAACCCGACACCCGAGCGATTGCCGCCTTGCATGTGCCCCCCAGGCTTCGCTTCTGGTCAATGTACAGATTCGCTTCGGGAATCCGAGTGCCAATGCAAGTCCTTGTTGCAAATGGTATACAGACTGTGGTGCGGTCACGCGGACTGCGTCAACGAGAAAGTGAGCGGCGGTGCGGCCAGGGGGCGGTCGTGCCGCCCGTGAGGCGCATGGACTCTTGCCAGAGGCTCGTGTCCGCCCTTTCACGGATTGCGCGCTCGGTGGGAAGTCCGGCGCCATTGTGCGCGAGTAGTTCAGCCTGCGTCGTTGGAGCTAGACATAGCAGGTCCATGATCTGCGTCACCCTCGCCCGGCTGACCTTCCCAATCCTCGCCAGCTCGGCATAGTCCTTCACGTCGCCCGTCCGGATCATCTCGTCGAACCAGATGGCCAGCGCCATGAGGCGCGTGACGCGCGGGATGGGCTTGGCCGGAAGAGCTGCGATCGGTTTCTCGGCATCCCTGATCTGAATCCTCTTCACGCTAGCCATCCGTGCCCTCCCGCATGCGAATCTCGATTGCCTCCCCGTCCCAGTCGATCCGCTCGATGAGGACGGCCGCCAGTTCGCCCTGCTCCTGGTAGGTGAGGGCGTCCCAGAGAGGTGTGAACTCCGTGAGCGCAGCGTCGAGGTCGTCGCGGCGCAGGTCCAGGCCGGCCAATCGATCCCGCTCCGCCTCCAGCCGGATCTTCCGCTTCGCCGCCCCTCTTTTCTCCTGCGGTCCCGCTCCGTTCGTCAGCGTGGCCTCGACCATCTCCAGCTGGCGGTCGAGGTCGGCCAGCGTCGTCGTGCGCAGGTTCTTCGCTTCGCGCATCGTGGCCATCAGCAGGTCAGGGCTCTGGACGGCCTCACGGATCTCGCCGAGTACGGCCGCTTCCAACTTGCCCGCGGCCACCGACGGGGTGGGGCACAGCGACCAGCCCTCCGCCTGAGCCTTCCCGCATACGTAGTACCTGTAGATCCGACCACCCTTCCGTGTGGGAGCGTGGACCATCCTGCGGTCGCAATGGGAGCAGTAGAGGATGCCCTTCAGGAAGGCCCCGTGCTTGTTGCGGACGGCCGCCGAGCGTTTGTGGCCGTTGGAGCGCAGGAGAGCCTGGACGGTGTCGAACACACTCTGGTCCACGATGGCCTGGTGCTCCCCGTCGTAGACGTCGCCGTGGTGCTTCACCTTTCCGAGGTACATCGGACTGGTCAGCAGGTGGTGCAGGCCGTTCTTGGCGAAGAACCCGCCGCCGGATGGCGTGCCGCGTTTCGTGATCCAGCTCTTCCGCTCCCACCCACGATCCTTCATCTCCCGACACGTGGCAGCCAGCGACCCAATCTCCCGGTAGAGGGCGAACGTGGCCCGAACCTGAGCGGCCTCCTGCTCGTTGACCACCAGCTTCCCGCCGTCGGGGTGCACGTCGTAGCCGAGCATTGGGATGCCGCCGGTCCACTTTCCCTTGCGGCGTGCCGCGCCCATCTTGTCCCGGGTGCGCTCGGCAATCAGAGCCCGCTCGTACTCGGCGAAGGACGCGATCATGTTCAGCATCAGCCGGCCGGAGGGGGTGGCCGTGTTGAACTGCTCGGTGACGGAGACGAAGGACGCTTCGTGCTTCTCCAGCGTGGCCAGGAGCGTGGAGAAGTCGAGGAGAGACCGAGACAGGCGATCCGTCTTGTAGACGACGACCACGTTGACCTGACCCGCCTCGACGCGGTCTAGCAGGCGACGAAGGGCAGGTCGCTCCGTGGTTCCCCCCGAGAACCCACCGTCGTCAAACCGCTCCGCCTCGACTTGCCAGCCCGCTCCCTTCTGCGATTGCACGTACGCCTCGCCCGCCTCGCGCTGGGCGTCGAGCGAGTTGAAGTCCTGCTCGAGTCCCTTCTCGACAGACTTGCGGGTGTAGATGGCGCAGCGGATGGTCGCGCTCTTCGGGTCGGCAATCACGCTTTCTTCCCCTTCGCCAGGCCAAAGAAGGCGGGGCCAGAACAATGGGATCCCGTGATGGCTTTCGCGGCGGCCGACAGGGACCGGTAGACCGTGCCGCTCCACTCGACACCGCTCTCCAGGATGGTGACGCGGAGGTCCTGGCCCCTGTACCGGCGGACCAGCACCGTGCCGGGCAGCGGCGTGCTCGCGGGTGCATCGGAGGTCACGTCCACGGCGATGCGCTTGGGCTCTCGCGTGGCCGGCGGCGTCAGCCGGATGTCGGACAGCCGAGCGATCTGGAGCGCCCGTTCCTTCACGGCCGGGTCCAGGCCACCGAACTCGCGGGCTTGGATCCCCCAGGTGCACCTCTTCACGAGGTGCCGCTTGTGCTTGGAGCGTGTGGGTTCGTCGAACAGTTCAGCGTACTTTTCTCGCAGCTGCGGAACGGCGAGCGTCTCTAGCCCCTCGATCTCGGCAACGAGTTCTGGCGTCAGTTCGTACAAGTCATTCCTCCTCCGTCTCGGGTGCGTTCACCATCGACACTCGGGTCGGCGGAGAGATCCACTCGATTCGGCCGCCCTCCACCTGTCCGCTGGGGAGCTGTGGCTGGGAGGTAGATCTGAGCCTAAGGTAGGCGCGCGCCAGTAGCCCGGCGGAGGAGGCCGGCGTCCCGGGGCTCAGGCTTGGCGGTGGGGCTGCGTCACTACGGCGTGGGGGTGTCTCCATGCCCTGAAGATCGCCTGTGAGGCCGTCTCCGCAAATGCGAGGAATCGGCGCGGACGCGTCTAGACCGGTTTCTTCCGGCTGCGTTGCGACGAGCCGAGCTTCTTCTTGGCGTACTCGTATCGGTGGCGCACCCGGTCCGGGCTTGGCTTCTCGTGGTCGTACCACGTCGAGACCAGGAGGAGGAGCAAGCGATCCGTCAGATCGTAGGCACGTCGTTTTGACATCCCCTTCGTTTTCAACAAGGTATCGACGACCGACACGGCAATCGTGGTGATGACTGGCCTAGCGCTCTTGTGCTCTCCAGCGTCTGTCTTCGTGAGCAGCTGGCCCCCGACCTCGCGTTCGGCTTCTTTCAAGGCCTTGAGATAGCGTCGGTCCTTGGCGCTCTTCTTGGTCCGGCTCCATATGTTCGCAATCTGCTTCTTGTCGGCCTTCGTGAGGGGCGAGTCTGGTGCAATGAGCGCGCCGACTGCTGCCCCGAGGTGCTGTCTCTTCTTCGCGTCGAGCTTCTGGAATCCACTCTTGACCTGCAACCCCCAGGTCGGTTCGTAGAACTCTGTTAGCTGCACCGAACGACACACGTACTCAGCGAGCTGGAGGAAAGCGTGTCCGGTGCTCTCGAACTCACGAGCGAGTTCGGCCGTGTTGCGAGCTAGGTCGGGATTGCGCGCAACGGCGCGACCATGGTGATCTAGGAAGTGGATGCAATCGCCGGCATCTGCGGCGTCCCAAAGCTCACCGGAGAGAAGCCTCCTAGCATGCTCCTGCTGGCCGCTGGGCAGCCGGTTGATGGTCCGAGTCCGCGGGCTGCTCCTCTCAAGCGTTCGACGGTACTCGTTTGCAACTCCGCGGACATGGGACTTCTCGACGAGAATCGCGGCCACGTCCTCCCCCGACACGCTGGCGGAAAGAGCCATGAATGGCTCGCCTGTGCCAGCCCCGGATCCGGCGAACTGAGACTCTATGTGGTGGAACGTCTTCTTGAGTATCCGCGCGCTATGGCCTTTGCGTTCCATGAATATGAAGAATCGATC
Organism: Gemmatimonadota bacterium; assembly: GCA_021604925.1. Taxonomy (GTDB): domain Bacteria; phylum ARS69; class ARS69; order ARS69; family ARS69; genus BQJX01. Next base: position 1,269 of record BQJX01000041.1, on the reverse strand, counting down.
GCTCTCGAACTCCTGCCAGCTCGAGAAGTCGGGTGGTAGATCCTCCAGAACACCCAGCTCTACACACACCCTGGCGAAGCTCTTGAGAGTAAAGGTGACCGGGGTTCCCTTGAGCCTGATCTTGTCAAGCCTGACACGGCGCAGCGCTTTGCTTGGCATCAGCGAGGCCTCCACCATCGAGTCCGGTGTGCAGGAATCCGACCGGACGCGTTCAGTTGAGTTTCTCCTGTCGACCACAACAGTAGCACCGAGTTGACTAGAAGAGGGTCCTTGGGTTCGGAGCGCGTGGGCCGTCTCGGCCCCCCGCCTTGGTAGAGGTTCCACGACGGAACCTGAGAAGGCTGGCAGGAAGCGCGGGTATCCCTCGGGCAATTGGGGCCCCCGACGCTCTTGAGGCCTTCCGGTACTGAATAGCTGGGGTTCATCTGAGGAGGTGAGAGTTGATGCGGACAGATGATGCATGGGGAGTCCTAGACGATGCTTTCGAGGAGGCAGCGTTGGCAATCGGGGGGCTGATCGTGATCCACCCGGTGGAAGACGAGGTCATCCAGAGGCTCTTTGCGAGCCTGACCGTGATTCGAGAGAGGTCGCTCCGGAGGGTCGAGGGCGTGGGGAAGCTGCCGGATGCTAGCTCGAGTGCTCCATGCGGGCCGGGGGAGCCACACCCAGCCGTTGAGGCATTCCTCGCGACGCTTGGGAGGAACTGATATGCCGGGGCCGCTGAACGCCTCGCCATTTGTGCGAGCTGCACAGGCACCGCGGTTCACCAGGCTGTTTGTCTGGGGTCCGCCTGGATCGGGCAAGACAACGTTGGCGCTGGACTCTCCAAGGCCCGGCCTCATCGACCTCGAGGATGGTGCCAATCACTACGGAGACCGCTTCGACTTCGGCGTTCTGCGCGCCCGATCGTACGATGAGGTTGTCGCCGCCGTGGAGTGGATCCACGCACATCCCGATGCCTTTAGTACCGTCATCGTGGATCCGAGCAGCGTCCTTTGGGAAGCGACCCAACGAAAGTGGTCGAAGATCTTCCTGCAGCGGAACCGTGGCGCGAAAGGGCACCGGCACGAATTCTACGACTTGGGGCCAAAGGAATGGGGGACGATCAAGGCCGCCTGGCGCGAGTTCCTGCAGAAGCTCTTCTCGCTCAAGGCCCATGTGATCGTCACGGCGCGGGAAAAGCCTCGGTACAGCGATACCGGCTTCATGCACCAGATTGGCGTCGCTCCCGATGCAGAGAAGAGTCTGCCCTATCTCTTCGACATCGTC
>BQJX01000040.1 GCA_021604925.1 Gemmatimonadota bacterium | reverse complement strand
ACGCGCCACCGGCCTGTGCAGAGTTGTCGTGGAACTCACACGCGGAAAAGGAGTGTGGTCCCTGCGCCCCGTGGAACGCTCCTCCTTGGCCCGCCGAGTTGCCGCCGAACTCGGACCCCGAGGCAGAGGTCCACCCGGCGGTGTAGACGGCCCCGCCGCCGGATAGCCCGGACCCGGTGTCGTGATTGCTGAGGAAGCGGCACCGCGTGAGGATCGTCTGGGCCAATGCCGAGGGGGCCGCGATGGCGTGGTTGGCGTTGTGTTCGAACAGGCAGTCTTCCGCGATCGTGACGTAGCCCTCGCCGAGGTAGAGGGCGCCACCGCAGTTCGCAAGTCCGTCGCGAAACGTGCAGTGCTCCAGTTTGAGGATGGGGACGCGATGCGTCTCGATGGCTGCGCCACGATCCGCCACGGTTCCTTGGAACACCACGCGACGCAAGGTGGCGGATGAGCGCTCCAGGTACAGTCCGCCGGCGTCACCCTGGATCGTCAAGGCTTGCAGGATTGCTCGCTGGAACGTCTCGGCGGGCGAGACTCCACTGAACACCCGCGCGGAGGCATCGCCAACGATCGAAACAGCCGTCTCATCGTTCGAGTCTCCCTGAACGGTGAGACCGGGGCGCAGCGGGATGTCCTGTTCGAAGTAGGTGCCGGGTGAGATCAGCACGGTGTCGCCGGGAGCAGCTGCGATCGCTGCTGCCTGGATTGTCGGCGCATCGCCGGTGCCGGCGGAGTTGACGTGCCAGGTGCGGGCGGAGAGTGCGGCGGGAGAGGCTAGGAGAGCGACCAGCACGAGCGACAAACGGAGCATGGAGTCCTCCCAGGAAGACATGGACCTGCTCCAGGGTACTCTCGGGCGGAGGCGGTTACAAGCCACGGGGCAGGCGCGATCGGCCCTGCCCGTCCACTTGCAATGGGCACGCTACCGGGCCTATGCTCCGTCCAGTGCCGCCCCCCTCTCGGAGTGAGTGCGCGATGGGCCGAGCGATGCCATTCCTTACGTCGTCGATCGCCGCGGGAACGTACTTCGGCCGGGTCACGCCGGGCGCCGGAACCCGGAAGATGGCCCTGGTGAGGTAGGTGATCCCCGCCCTTCGAATGCGTCCCCGATTCGAGATCGCCGTGCCCGGCGACGCTCGCGAGGTGATGCGCCGACTCCGCGAGCGGCTCGAAGCGGAGGACGCCGAACTCGTGGGCCAGGTGCTGGGCGATCACGCCTACGTGCGTCTTCCGGAAGCTCGGCGCTCGCTTCTGTCGCCCCACCTGGAGATCACGCTTCTCGCGTCCGATGCGGGCCCGGTGATCGAGGGACGCTTCTCGCCCCGCCCGAACGTCTGGACCGGGTTCATGGCGCTCTTCTTCCTCCTGGGAATGGTGGGGCTGGGCGGCCTGATGTGGGGCTTCGCGCAGATGACGATCGGAGGTCCCCTCTGGACGATCTGGGCGGCACCGGCCTCGCTCGCCCTGATCGCGTTCATCTACGGCGCGGCGTTCATCGGACAGGGGCTCAGCACCGAGGAGATGTTCGAGCTTCGCGCGTTCGTGGAACGTACCGTGCGCGAGGCAGGTGGAGAGCGCTGAGTTCCACCGATCGGTACATCGCTTTCGCGTCTCTTCGCCGGCATTCGGTGGGCGGTCTGGCTGGCTGGGCTGCCGGCGGAGAGAGAACTAGGAGTTGATTCTTCCGAGGCTCTTGACCTAGCGTCGGTCCGCGCTCGTCCCTGTTCCCGTTCCCCGAACCCGAGGTCCCCGTGTCGCCGACTCCGCGTTGTGTTCCCTGGCTCCTCAGCGCCCTTCCGATCCTGGCCGCCCTGACGGGTTGCGGCGAGGAGACCACCGGCCCCGGCGGCAATCCCTCCCGAGAGGTTCCGGTGTTCGGAGTGAACCTCGTGGAGCCATCGGAAGTGTCGATGATCGTGCCCACCGGATCGATCAGTGGCGACGAGATCAAGGGGCACGCGTTCGTGCGATTCGACGGGGCGTCGATTGCCATTCACGCGCCGCATGAAATGGTGCTGACGTCGGCGACCTGGGTGGGCGCGTCGAACGACTTCGGATTCCAGTTCGACATCAACGCTCGGTTCCGCTTCCGCCTCGGCCACATCGATGAGCCTCGTGCCGACATCGCTGCCCTGGTGCCGCGGGACGATCCCAGTTCCCTCTTCACGAATGTCGGTCCGGTCCTGATCCTGGCGGGCGAACTGATCGGGTACGCGACCGGGTCGGGAGGCGGCGACGGGTTCGACGTGGGCGTCTACGACCTCGACCAGGAGAATCTGACTCCCAACGCCGATCGCTACCGCCAGACCCAGGACTGGGAGAAGCTCAATAGCGCGTGCCCGTTCGCCTACTTCGATGACAGCCTCCGCGGCGAATACGAGGCGCGCTTCGGGACGATCGGCGGCGTGCTGGTTCCCGGTGCGCCGTGCCGGACGATCAGCGACGTGGCGGGGGGCGGCGGCGTTGCGGGGGAGTGGTACCTCACGTCCCATGCCCCGGACGGCACCTACCGGGAGCGCTTCGCCATCGGCCAGGATCTGGCGGGTGCCGCCGTCCGGGTTGCCGGCATCGAGGGAACGCACGACTTCATCGCGGCCACCGATCCCCAGGCGGTGGAGGACGAGGTGTGCTACGGCGGGGGCGGGGTCTTCATCTTTATCCGAAAGACGTCACCGACGACCGCCGACGCGGTCTTCGGGACCGGAGACTGTCCGGGGAGCTTCCCGGCTGGGGAGTTCCGCAGCTACGAACGCTGAGGGTGCGCAAGAGGGTGGCACCACTCGGGGTCCGCTGGGCGGGGTGTCGTCACCAGGACCTGCCTACCTTGCTCTCTCGAACGAGATGCCGATGCCGGTGAAGTCGAGCGCCACCACCTGGGACCCCTGGACGTGGAAACGGATCGGATCGGCGTTGGTCCCGAAGTCGCCGACAAATCGCGTACTGGTCAGCCTCTGGACCCTGCTCGTGACGTAGTTTCCGTACCGGATCTCCAGGCCATCCGAGGCAACCCCGACGTGCACGGTGCCGTACCGGGCGTCCGCATAGGACCCGGCAAACGCAGACAGGGGCGGCTGGAGGAACGGGTCGTTCGGGTACTCGAACACCGGCAGGAACCGGCCGTCGATGCGGTCGGCAAACCGGGCTTCGACCTTCTCCTTCCAACGGATGAGCGTTTCGTCCAGCCGCTCGGCGGCCGGTGCCTCGGTCAACGAGTCCCAAACGAAACGCGCGATGGCACCCTGCACGTAGGGCGTGACCGTGTTCTCATTCGAAAGAATGACGAGTCCGATTCCAAGCGATGGGCTGAATGCTATGTAGGATCTCGCGCCGACCCTGTTGCTGCCACCATGGGCCACCAGCGTCAGGGTGTCGTGGAGGGCGAGTTCCCATCCGAAACCGAATCCGAAGTACTCGTGCAAGCCGCCTCCGGAGTTCCTGGTGTGAGGGGCGATGGCGTTTCGGATTGTCGCCTCCGGCAGCAGACGAACGCCCCCGGCCTTGCCACAGTTCAGGTACAGCTGCACGTAGGTCGCCAGATCCCGAGCGGAGGCGATGACGCCGCCGGACGGAAACAGCGTGTTGTCCCGGAGGAGGTTCTGCCTTTCGGGAACCGGCAGGATGCTTCCGTCGGCCGCCAACATGTGCGGATGCGCGATGTTGTCGGCGGGCCGCTCCCAGTGCGTGAACGATCTTCGCATGGCCAGAGGGTCCAAGAGGCGCTGCTGGAGCAGCTCCTGCCACGTCTGCCCGGTGACTTCCTCGAGAACCATGCCGAGGAGAACGTAGTTGAGGTTGCTGTACCGGGGTTTGGAGAGGCCGCCTCCCGCCGATCCGTAGAGCCGCAGCAGCGTTTCGCGGTCCCACTCTCCCGTCATGCTCGTGCGGAGTTCCAGCGCCTTGCTCGTGATGCCGGTGTCGTGCGTCAGCAGATGGCGCGGAGTGATGGTGTCCTCGGACAGGAACCAGCCTCGGAAGTGGAGCGTGGGAAGGTACCGGGAGAGCGGGGTGTCGAGATCAAGAAGCCCTTCCTCTTCCAACAGCAACGCGGTGGTCGCGACCAGGGACTTTGTGCTCGATGCGATGTAGAAGGCCGTTTCCGAGTTGACCGGATACCTCAACTCCGAGTGCGAGAACCCCGTGTGAAGCTCGAAGAGAACCCGGTCGCGATCGAACAGCACCAACGACATTCCGCTGGCATCCGAGAGATCGTGACGGACGCGCTCGATCGTCTCGGTGAGGACGCCGGGAGCCAGCCGTTCGATGCGGGCGGGCGTGGCTTCCTCCGAGCAGAAGGTCCTGAGCGCCGGGGGCGCCTCGACCGGCGGCTGGGGATGGCACCCCGCGATCCGTGCCGCAAGAAGCGCCACGCAGGCGACCCGCGCGGCCGGTGCCGGACCGAACCGCCGGGTCACCGGTCGGCGGCCCCGTTGCCGGTGCGGCCGCGCTCTTCCACGACGGCGTTCCGGGTACCCGTGGTGTAGTCGGTGTAGTCACGGTGTTCCGTCACCCGCGTTCCTTCCACCGTCACGATCGTGATGACGGGCGTGGTTCCGGTCCACACCTGGGTGGGGGACACCATCCGGTAGGTGACGTCCGCCACATACACAACCACGCCGGAGTGTTCGAACTTCCTGAGGATGTCGTACTGGAGCACGACCGTGGTGCCGTCGGTCGCACGGAGGTTTCGCAGGATCTCACTGCGTCCACTCCAGGCGACCGGCCCGGAGGCCAACCCGGCCTGGGTGGAGGTGGGGTCCAGGAACCGGGCGTGTTCAGCGTAGAGTTCTTCAAGGCGATCGAGGTCCTGCCGCTGGTACGCGGCCAGGTACTGATCCGCCACGTCCACGGCGTTGGGGTCCGCGCGGGCGCCTACCCACGCGGCCAGGACCACCGAGAGGGGCACGACTGCATACCAGTTCATTCCGATCTCCAGCGTCGGAGCTCCGTGCTTGCTTCGCTGGTCGAGGGTACCGAGGGGTGTCGCCGGAGTCACGCCGGGACCACGATCGTGCGGTCCGTGAACTGTCGTTCACCCGGTCCTGCTGCGATTCGCCTCCGTGAACGCCCTCCTGCAACTTTCTGCGCCCCCCATTCCGTTCTCCCAGTCGAAACCGCGCGCTGTCGGCCGCTGCTGGACCGCCATCCGCCCTGATCATCGAGAAGCCCCTCCCGGGAGGTTCCCTTGCCTCGCCTGACCGTTCTGCTCGGCCTGGCCGTTTCGCTACTGACCGTTGGCATCCTGGTCCCCCTTCCGGAGCTGCTCCCGAGTCCGGAGGACTCCATCCGCGTCCCGCTGCCGGAGGAGCGCCCCCGGAAGGGGCCCGATGCGGAGCGATGGTATTTCTCCCGCTGGTACGAGCCCCAGACCTCGGAACTGGACCCCGAGTACCTGGACAGCATGCACGATCAGCTGGCGGTCATGCCGCGGGAACCCGAAGTGGGTCGCGCCATCAACTCGTGGCAGCTCAAGGGACCGCACACCATGCAGAAAACGTCCGGAGTTCGCTACACCGGTCGCGTATTGGACATCGAGGATCCCGAGGGATCCGCCATTCGGTTCGCGGCGGCGTCCGGCGGCCTGTGGTCGTACGAGTTCATCTTTCCCGTGCCGCTGTCCGACGAGGTGACGAGCCTGGCCGTGTCGACGGTGTCCACCAATCCCACCGATGCGGACCACATCGTGGTCGGCACGGGAGAGCATCAGCTCCGCACCGGAACCGGCATCTGGCACACGTTCGATGGCGGCGACAACTGGGACCGGTCGGATGTGAACGTCGACTCCGGGACGTACGGGCGCGTGCGGTTCGATCCCGGCAACGCCAACATCGTCCACGCCGTGGGATCCCTGGGCTACTACCGTTCCGTGGACGGCGGAGTCACGTTCGTCCGTCGTCGAACCGGCTACTTCACCGATCTGGCGATCAACCCGTCGAACTCGAACATCCTGTACGCGGCGCGCTGGGGATTCGGGATCTACAAGTCCACGGACAACGGATTCAACTGGACGCTGATGTCGTCCGGCCTGCCCACGTCCGGGATCGGACGGGTGGCGGTGTGCCTGTCCGACGCCACTCCCGGCATCGTGATGTGCGCCATGTCCAAGGACGATCCCGCGGATCTGCTGGGCGTGTACCGCTCCACGGACCACGGCGTCACGTGGGCGAACAAGACGCCGACCACCGACTACATGAACGGACAGGGTTGGTACGACAACGTGATCTCCATGTCCCCCACGAACAACAACATCGTTCTGGTGGGCGGGGTCTCGCTGTGGCGCAGCGGCAACGGCGGCAACGGCTGGATCCAGGTGGTGGACCCCGATTTGCACGCCGACTACCACGCGATCGCCTGGGACCCGGACGGCGACACGGTCCGCGTGGGCAACGACGGCGGTTGGATGGTCTCGGGTGACAAGGGGCTGTCGTGGTCTTCCACCGGGAACGTGGCCCCGATCACGCAGTACTACCATGTGGACGTGGGTCGCAACGATCCGTCCGTGATGGCGGGCGGGTCGCAGGACAACGGCCTGTCGGTGACGACGAATCACGGCTCCACCTGGCTGCACGCCCGTGGGGGCGACGGATCCGGCATCGCCATCGATCCGGGAACCCCTTCGCGCATCTGGGCGACGAATGGAGTCTACTCGGGGAACTGGGCCTTCCAACGGGAGAGGACCACGAACTCCGGCTTGAACTGGACGCAGCACAACGCGGGCGTCAACCCGTCGGGACAGTGGTTCACGAAGATCCGGCACGACGGCGTGCTGCCGGTGTGGCTGTACACGTCGTCCGGGGATGAGCTGTATCGTTCCACGGACCTCGGATCCAACTGGATTCTGGAGACGCCCAGCGGCTTCGGCGCGGACATCACGTCGCTCACGCTCAGCAACTGGACGTCGTCGCTGGGATCCACCATCTACGTGGCGCTGGAACCCGGCTCGTCCACTCATCGGTTGCGCGTGTACTACAACGGCACCTGGACGGAGCGGGGGTACGCCCTGCCGGCCACCACCGTCCGGAAGGTGGCGGTGATGAGGAACAGCAACGAGATCGCGTACGCGTTGATGAACGGCACGAGCAGCCTGCCGAAGGTGCTGCGCACCACGAACCATGGAGTCTCGTGGACGGACATCACCGGCAACCTCCCCAACGAGATCCCGGTCAGCGATCTCGTGATGCATCCCAGCGACCCGCTGAACACACTGTACCTCGGGACGTCGTTCGGCTGCTTCCGCACAACGGACGGGGGAGGGTTATGGCGACGCTGGAACAACGGCATGCCCGACGCCACCATCGTGACCGAGATGACCGGCGTGGATAGCCTGTCCACGTCCGGACGCTTCCATGTGGTGGCCGGAACCTACGGACGCGGGATCTGGTGGCGCGACGTGTCCGGGGACGATCCCACGGGCGTGGCGGCGGCTCCGGCCGCGGGCCAGGGCTTCCACCTGGAGTCCGTGGGGCCGAACCCGTTCCGCGAGCGCGCCGAGATCCGCTTCTCCCTGTCGCGGCCCGAGCCGGTGGACGTGTCGCTGTTCGACGTGAGCGGCCGCCTGGTGGAGCGCCTGGCGGATGAGACGCTCCCGGCGGGGCGCCACCAGGTGAAGCTGGACGGTCAAGGGAAGTCCGCCGGCGTGTACTTCGTAAAGGTGACGGCGGGCGCGGAGACCGTGACGCGGAAGGTGGTCCTGGTGGAGTAGCGGGCGGCGATGATCGTTCCACCTCTCATGACGGGCCGTAACCACAGTGGTTGCGGCCCTTTCCGCGTTCCGACGGAAGAATCGGATCGGGCGCGTGGAGGGTGAAAGGTGTTATGGTTTTCGTGGCGACTGCCAGGGAGCGCGGCCGTTGTCACCGGGATCCTCCTGCCCAGGGAACGACTGTCGATGGCTGATGTTCGGGGATCGAGACTCCTCCGCGGTACCGGCGCCGTGCTCAGCCTGCTGCTTCTCGCGCGGCTCACCGCTCTCCTGATCGAGCATTGGGGAGCCCACGTCTCCTTTGATGATGCCTTCGTGTTCTGCCGCTACGCCGACCATCTTCTGGGCGGACACGGACTGGCCTGGAACGCGGGCGGACCGCAAACGTACGGTGCCACGAGTCTCCTGTACCTCTTGTGGATCACGGCGCTTCAGTGGATCGTCCCGGCCTGGTCGTGCTCCACGCTGTTGAGGGTGGGAGCGTGGATCCCAACCGTGCTGGCGATGGGCGTCATCGGAGTCGCGTGCGCCCGTCTCGCGCGACGTCCGGGTCTCGCGGATCCCCTGGTCGGCTGCGGCTTCGTGGCACTGTGCGTGATGTTCCAACCCGGTCTTGTTTTCCACGTCACGCGCGGAATGGACACCACGCTCGCGATCCTGACGAACGCGGTGCTGGTCCTGTGCGTGTGCCACCCCAGGTTCACGAGTTCCGCCCCGCGCGTCATCGTGGCGGCCGTGGCCGCCTACATCACGCTGTTGGCGCGGCCGGACAACTTCTTCTACGCGGCCCTGATTCCGCCGCTGGTTCTGGCCCTGGACGCCCGCCCTCGCTGGCGGCTGATCGCCGTGTTCGCGGCCGCCTTCGCGGTGCTCGTGTCGCTGGACACGCTCGTGAAGTTCCGCATCTTCGGCGATCCGCTTCCGCTGGCCTACTACGTGAAGTCGGGCGGGTTCTACGACGGCTACACCGCCACCACGGCCTGGAATCCGATCCTCTACACCCGCTACTTCCTCGTGAACCAGGCGCTCCCCTTGCTGCTGATCGTGGTCGGAGTCCGGCGGGGATCGTGGCGGATGGTCGTTGCGTTGCTCTTGCCCTGCCTCTTCGCGTTCGGCGTGCTCGGCACGACGACCCAGATCATGGGCTACCAGGCGCGCCTTTACTATCCGGCTCTCCCGTTCTGGATCGTGGCTGCGTACCATGTCCTGGGGGAACTGGCGGCCAGGGAAGTCGGAAGCGGCCGCACGCTCCGGCTGCGCCCGTGGATCCCGCGGATCGCCGCGGTCGCGGTGGCCGGACTGATCGTGTTTCCGGTCGGGTCCAAGGCTGCTTCGTGGTACCGGGAGCGGGTCAACCAATCGATCGTGAACCAGCTGCCGGCCGGTGCGTACCCGAGACCCGTGGTCAAGCGACTCCCTCGCCGGGCGATGATCGACGCGGTCACTCGCTTGGTGAGCGAGTGTCCTCCCGGGGTGGTCTGGGCCATGTCGGAGCATGGGGCCGTGTCCGCGGACAATCCGCAGGTGGAGATCGTGGACCTCACGGGTCTTCACAATCCGGTCACGCGGGAGGGTGGATCCATCATCCATGACATGCTGAAGCAGCAACCGGATGTGATCTGGCTGCCGCCGCGAGTCTACACGGGAATCATCCACACGCTGTTGACCGATCCCGAGTTCCGGGAGTCGTACGACTTCTGGCCGGGCGCGTTCAACTTCGGTCTGGCGATTCGGAAGGACAGCCCACACCGGCAAGGAATCGAGTCCAGCGTTGCCGCCGTGTGGACCGACCTCTACGGAAGCCCACCGTTGCCATCGACCTGGCCCGGTGAGCAGGCGTCCGCCGGCGCGGGGGCACAGTGACAGTGTGGGCTTCTCGCGCGCCGGCGCTTCTCCTCTTTGCATTCGTCCTGGCGTTCGGGCCGGGTTGCGGCACTGCTACCGAGGACAGCGAGCCGTACAGCGTGCTCCTGCTGACCGTCGATACGCTTCGCCCGGACTACCTCAGCTTCAACGGCTACGATCGGCCCACGTCCCCGGTCGTGGACTCGCTTCTGGCCAACAGCTTCTACTTCGAGGAGGCGACGGCTCCGATCGGCCGCACGACGCCGGCGCTCGCATCCCTGTTGACGGGAGCCTATCCTCATCGGACCGGCGTGCGCACGCTGATGAGCGAAATGGAGGCCGGGATCGTTCCGGTCACGGAAGTCCTGCAGGCCGCCGGCTACCAGACGCTGGCCACCGTGACGAACTGGGTCCTGTCGCGCGGCCAGGGGCTGGACCGCGGCTTCGACCGGTACAGCGCCACGCATGACTCGCGCGACGCGCGGCAGACGACGGACAGTGCACTGGAGATGCTGGAGGGTCTCGATTCCACACGTCCCACGTTCCTGTGGGTGCACTACATTGATCCGCACGCGCCCTACCACCCGGATTCCACGGTCGCCGCGGAGTTCGACCCGACGTACCGAGGGCGATTCCAATACCGCTTCGGCAATCGCTTCGGCACGGTCGGTGGCCGTCGCGACGACCCGGACCGGTTCCGGGCGTTCCCCGCGGACCTCACCAAGGAAGTGGCGGTCCATCGCAATCCGCTTTCCGAGGAAGTGAACGCCCACATCCGACGGCTCTACGCGGCGGACATTCGCTTGATGGACGACCAGGTGCGCCGCCTCCTGGATGGCGTGCGGGCCGCCTGCGGCACCCGACTCATTGTGGTGTTCACCGCCGACCACGGGGAAAGTCTGGGCGAACACGACTACTACTTTGACCACGGCGACTACGTGTACAACGCGGGCACGCGCGTGCCGCTTGCGTTCTCCCTGCCCGACTCGCATCCGCTCCGCGGCCAGGATCGAATCCCCGGCTGGGTGTCCCTGGTCGATGTGGTTCCCACGCTCTTTGAACTCCTCGGCCGCGATCTTCCGGAAGGCCTGTCGGATCAGACGGAAGGAAGATCGCTTGTCCCGGCGTTGCACGGCGAACCGCTGGCCACCCGTCCCGTGTTCGCGGAGTCCGGGAAGGCACGGTTTCCAGACCAGGTGCGAAGGAGGGTGCGCTTCGACGTGAGCGGCCGGTTCCGATCCGTGATCCAGGACGGTTGGAAGCTCATCTGGACGCCGTTCGCGGAAGCCCAGTGGGAGCTCTACAACCTGCACGCCGATCCGAACGAGACGAAGGACCTGTACCGGGCGGATCACCCGCAGTTCGAACCGCTCCGGGATGCGTTGAGGGACTGGAT